>DRHN01000467.1 GCA_011049595.1 Spirochaetota bacterium
GGGTACGCGGGGTTTTTCAGTGTGTCGTACTGTATGGAGTAGAACTCTATAAACGCGTCGGTTACCATGCCCAGAAGGTGATGCGCTTCTTTTTTATGTAAAACACACGCTTCGATAAAATCCTGGTTGTTCCATATAAGAGAGGCAACACTCAACGGCCCCTGGGGGTCGGTGGCGCCGACAGGGATCTTCCCGCCTGTTTTTTTTTCGAAATATCCGAGTGTTTCAAGTGCTTTTTTGTACACCTCGCTGTCCATCCGGGGTTTTTTAAGCCTGTAAACGTCCTCAGGGTCGTCCCCCACAAGCGGCTTCCTTATAAAGGGGTCGCCGTTTTCCGGAACCTCCACCCTGCACCCGAACGCCTCCGAGAGAACGGTCACGCCTTCAAAAGGGTCCAGGTAAGGGACATAGTCCGTATCATGCTCGAGCGTGAGGTTGATATTCGCGAGCTGAAAAATGAGGTTTTTTTCCTTTGAATGGAACACTTCGTGTCTGGGGAAAAGAATTGTCTGGCTTACCTGCGCCACAGGGGGCCTGTCAACCGGCATGCAGTGAAGGGCGCTCGTGATTCTTTCGAGGGACTCTTCTATGCGTGTTTCATTAAAACCGTATAACCTCTCATATTCCTTCATTAGGGACTTTACATCTATGCCGTTTGTCACGGAATTATCCCTTCAACCCTGTCATGCTCAAACCTTTGACAAAATGCCGCTGGAAAAATCCGTACACAATAAGAACAGGGCCTATCACGAGCGTGGCGACCGCAAGAGATTCACCCGGAAACACCTGTTCGGCCTGCGTGAAGTGACCCATAAGCAGCGGGAGGGTCTTCATCTCGTTTGCATTGACAATGACAAGAGGCCAGAGGAATTCGTCCCATGTCCAGAGAAATACCAGGATACCCAGAACGGCTATCGATGAGCGGATAAGAGGGATGATCACGGAAAAATATATCCTGAAATCGGACGCTCCGTCAATACGGGCGGCTTCTATCAGGTCGTTTGGGATACCGTACATGAACTGCCGCATCAGGAATATACCGAACGCGTTCATCACCCAGGGGAATATAAGCCCCTGGTAGGTGTTTATCCAGCCTAACTTATTTACTAAAATATAGAGCGGTATCAGTACAATCTGGGGCGGTATCATTACACTGGCAAGCACTATGAAAAACAGGAAGTCCCTGCCTTTAAACCTCAGCTTGGCGAAAAGGTATCCGGACGCTGTCGCAGAGAGCAGCACTAAGAACGTTACCGTTATGGACACGACGATACTGTTTATGTACCCCCGCACCATTTTAAGCTCGTCAAAAACCCTCACATAGTTCCTGAGGGTCCAGGTTTTAGGGAACAGGTGGAAATCAACGCTTATGACCTCGAGAGACGGCTTGAATGAGGAGAATATCATCCATACCATCGGAAAGATCATCATGAGCCCGCCAACGATGAGCACAAAATGAAGAAAGAATTTAGACACAAACCTCGATGTTTTATAACGGTTCATGGTAGGCACGGTTGCCATCGTCTTTCTCCAATTAATACTAATACTCCCATTTCTGCTGAAAAGCTTTAAGCTCGAGCAGGACCATCCCGAAAAGGATCACGAACATGACGATAGAGATCGTGGCCCCGTACCCGAACCTCATCCCGTAAAAAGCAGATAAGTACATGTGCAGGGTCAGCACCATGGTTGAGTTCGCCGGGCCCCCCGGTGGGCTCCCGGTCATCATGTATATCTGCACGTATACCCTGATAGCATTGATGGAATAGATCGCCGCAATAAAAACAAGCTGCGGTGTGAGAAGCGGTATTGTTATCCTGAAAAACTGTCTCATCTGTGATGCCCCGTCAATACGCGCCGACTCGTAGAGAGAGTCCGGGATCTCATCCATACCGGCGAGAAATATCACAGTCCTGATCCCCGTGTCGCGCCACACGTCCATGATGATAATAGAGAGCAGTGCCGTTGTCGTCTGCTCGAGAAATGTCAGCCTGCCCGGGTCTATACCGAACAGTTTTGAAAGGACCACGGCGAAAAACCCTATTTTCGGGAAATACAGAAGAGTCCACACCAGGGCTATCGCCACCATGGATGTAACAACAGGTGCGAAAAACATCGCGGTGTAGACTTTTCTCATTACTCCCTTTGTCCTATATATAAGGGCAGATATTATAAGAGAGGAAACGATCCCCAGAGAGACCATCACACCGAGGTAGTAGAAGTTGTGCCACAATGACTTCCAGAATATCGGGTCATTGATCATGAATTTGTAATTTCTCAGGCCCACGAACTTGTTCATGGTTATAAGATCTGTTTTTCTAAACGATAGAAAGATGTTATAAAAAAAAGGCCAGATCCCTACAAGACCGTAATAGATCAGGACCGACAGAGCGACAACTAAAATAAACAGGTTAAAAGGCTTTCTCTTTTTCGCAACCGATACTATTCCATTGTTTTCCATCATACCCGGACCGCACTTTACTAAAATTTTTTATGCACGGCAGGCGGACCTCGAAGGCCCGCCTGCCGTGCATTAATTTCGAAACCAGTCGGCTTTAGTCGGCCATTTCCTTTTCCTGCTTCGTCAGATAATCGGTCAGATACTCCATCATCTCGTCGATCGACTTCTTGCCCAGAAATACACTTGTCATCTCGGGATGGATGATCTGACGTATCAATATGGGCTCCGTCACCCTTGTGTCAAGGGTATTTATTGCGGGAAGACCGTCATTTGTTGCCGTTAAGGCGGTCTGTGTAAACTCATTCATCTCACCCGCGCTCCTTCCCTGCAGGATTTCAATATATTTCTTGTTGCACACAGCACCTACCCAGTAGGGCGGATCGTTGTAGAAAGGAGCGCGGGTGAGATGAATGAGTTTACACAGACCGCCTTAACGGCAACAAATGACGGTCTTCCCGCAATAAATACC
>DRHN01000468.1 GCA_011049595.1 Spirochaetota bacterium
ACAAGGGCTGATCACATCTCAATCATTTTTCGTGTAAAATCAAGCACAAGGTCGTCCATCAGCTCTATAAATGTGTTTTCATCGGCACGCGGACTTGTTGATGAACCGCAGATGTACGGTCCTTTCAGGCTTGTTGAAGGGGTGTCACGTCTTTGCGGCATCCTGGCTGAAGAAGATACCGGCTACAGTGATTTTTTCTTAAAACTTAAAACCAGGATCGACGGAAAAAAGTACTCGCTTATGTCCGATGAAAACACATTTATAGAGCTGATGGACGACCTTGTGCTTGATTTTACACGAAAAATGATTGAGATGTGATCAGCCCTTGTCCTTCAGTCTGTCAAGTAATGGTTTGTACAGCCGGTCATTTCCAAGTAATTTTTTATTTGCCAGTATCCCCGATTGAATTATAAGAGACATTTCAACCGATCTTTTACCCACGGCTCTCGCTGCTCGAACGGCAGCTTCTGAATCCATGTCCCCTTTTTTTACCAGTTCTTCTAAACTATTTCTTTCGATCCGGTTTGAAGTCCAGCCGCCGGCGCCGATGTAAGACTCCCACAGGTCTCCTGTTACAGGTATGCACTGCATTATTAAAGCGTGATTTATTAGATCCGTTATTGTGTGCTCCTGGCCGGAAAAAAGATGTATGCCCTGGACAATAGTGCCGACTACCTTTAGCTGCTTGGGCAGTGTGTCCATGTTTTCCGGCATTTCCGATTTAAATCTTCCGAACATACTGTTACCCAGCCGATCTATAAAGCACTTCAGCTGTCCCGGTATACTCATATGGTACACAGGGACAGAATAGAGTATCACATCGGATTTCAACCACAGATCGTTGAGCCCGGCAAAGTCGTCATCATGTACACAATCCCCATGGTGCTTTACACAGTGGGAGCAGGCAATGCATGGATTCATCGTCTTGCCCTTCATTGCATAAGTATCGATTTTCACATTCCCCTGGTCGACCTCACTGGCGCTCTCCAAAGCGTGGTCCAATAAATACTGGCTGTTCCCGATCCGCGGGCTTCCGTTTATACCCAGGACGTTAATGATCATGTTACCTCCTGTGTGGACAAATCATCTTCCCGTATATGTTTCTTTAGGATTTTCCCCGGCAAAATAAAATCTAACTGCAATACAAAAAAAATGTCATTGACGGTTTCCATTAATTTATTATACTTTCTTAGCCGTTGTCAAATATAGAGTAAGAAAAGAGCGCCTGATGTTAATAACCGTACACTTATTTGGGTCATTACAAAGATTTTCTCAGCCGGATACTCCCGGAATCCGAAAGATGGATGTTCCGAAAGGCTCCAGGGTAGAGGACCTGATAAAAATGCTCAAAACAAAAGACAGGGAAGTTGTAGCGTCTGCAATTAATAGTAAAACCTGCCCCTTTGATAAAGAATTACAGGATGGTGATGATGTTTTTTTAATAACTGCTCTTGGCGGCGGCTGACACTAAAAGCTATAGTCTTCCTTTTTTACAAAAAATCCCTTCTTAATAAAACTCCTAAAACTCCCTTGAAACTGTCTGGATAATCATATAAAAATACCAGGATACTTTAAAAAAGTTAGACCTGGAGTTTGCTGATTCGGTCATCGTGGACAAACGTGAAGGATCCACGAAAACTCTCCCGGAAAGCTGCCCACAGAATAAATAAAAGCACACTTTTTTAGGTATTCTACTTGACATAATATAAAAATCTTTAATGAGCTATACGTCTCTGATTTTAGCTGGCACAAGCAGTGTCTTGTTATAC
>DRHN01000469.1 GCA_011049595.1 Spirochaetota bacterium
ATTATCTTTTTTGCATTAATTCTATTTTTGAATACAGCCGGTGCTTTCTGTGCTAATCCCGGAAACGGATACCTGGCAATTCCTCTGGATGGGAACATTGTAATATTTTCTCCCGGTTCAACCTCAACAACAATTTTACTTTCAGCCAGTATTTTCGAGGCCGGGGTAACGGAACAGATACGCAAGCTGGCATCAGGGCTCCGGGTATACAGCCCTCACGTTGATCCTGCCGGTTTTGCCGTTTCAGAAAAGCTGGAATCAATAGCAAGGGAAGCCAAAAGGCTAAGCATAAACGAGGAAGACCGGGTTAGCTTTTCGAAGGTTGCCGACAGTGCCCTGGGATCAATACAATCGGTGCTCCAGAGGATCAGGGAACTTGCCATCAAGGCTTCAGGCGGCATATATACAGAAGATATCAGAGAGATCATACAGAGCGAAATAAATTTATTAATCCGGGAAATCGATAGAATTTCAAGGGATACTGAGTTCAACACTCTTGAGGTTATTCCCGATGTGAGCGCTGCTTCCATCGGGATTGACCGTGTGGATGTTGTGACTGATCTGTGGAACAGTATCTATTACGTGGATCAAGCTCTCAGTAAAATTAACAGGAAACGGGCACTCAAAGGTGCTGAAGAGAACAGAGCATATATAAGGATCGAGGGTTTAAATCATTACTTTTTCAATATACTTACGAGCCAGAGCTTAATTCGCGATGCAGACATAGCCTGGGAATCTGCTGTTATGGATAAAAACTTTATTATGCTCAAGATGAACATGAATATACTGGATAAAATCCTTGCGGAATAGAAAATATTAATCCGAATGTGCTAATCTTTAATAAAGTGAAATTTCCCGGGTAATGATATATCCACATTTTCACCGCTTTGAAAGATTCCTCTTCCTTCCGGGTTGGGTACATCCAGTATGAACGGTGAATCCAGACCGTCCACATCAATGGTATACCTTACTACAGAGCCGATATAGGTGTAGTTTATTATCGATCCCCGGAGACAATTTTTCTCTTTTTTCGACAGCTTTTTACCAAAAGTCACAGATTCAGGCCTGACAATAATAGTTACCCCGTCCCCGATGCTCAGTCCATTTATATTTTTATTATTGTTGATGAGCTCTCCGACCCCTGTAGAGACAACAACGTTATCACTCTGTATCGATTCGACCCTGCCCTTTATCAAATTTATAAAGCCGATAAAACCGGCCACAAAAAGTGTAGCGGGCTTTTCATATATATCTGTTGGTGTTCCTATCTGCTCTATTTTTCCTTCATTCATTACAACGATCCTGTCTGACATGCTCATAGCTTCTTCCTGATCATGGGTAACAAAAATTACCGTTAAATGGAGTGATTGCTGTATTTTCCGGATTTCCGCTCTCATCATGATCCGCAAACTCGCATCCAGATTCGACAGAGGTTCGTCCAGCAGAATGATTTCCGGTTCAATGACAATGCAGCGCGCAAGCGCCACTCTCTGCTGCTGGCCGCCTGACAGCTCGATCGGTTTTCTGTTTTCGAGGCCCTCCATCTTTACGAGTGTTAATATCCTCCTGACCTTTTGCTGTATCTCTTCCTTTGGTAATTTTCTCACCTTAAGCCCGTAGGCAATATTGCCAAAGACGCTCATGTGTGGAAAAAGAGCGTAATTCTGGAACACCATACTCGTTTTCCTCTTTTCAGGGGGAATATTGTTTATTTCTTCGCCATACATTATTACTGATCCCGATGTAGGGTAATAAAAGCCTCCAATCATTCTAAGAAGAGTTGTTTTTCCGCACCCGGAGGGGCCTAAAAAGGTAACAAACTCCCCTTTGTTTATGGAAGGAATATTCAGACCATCCACTGCAACAACATCCCCAAATCGCTTCGTTACTTTTTTCAATTCAAGAACCGTGCTTTCAGCCATAATTAAAACCCCTTCAGCATCTCTAACCTGGATTTTTTGGATATAATCCTTAAAAGCATAAGGCTGGCAAAAACAACAAGCGTGAGCATGACAGCCATAGCTGATGCCATTCCTATATTCCCTGTTTCGGCAAGCCTCAATATGAGGAGAGAGGCAAGGTTGGTCCCGGGCGCGATGAGGAATATTACCGCGCTTATTGTTATCATGCCGACCATAAAAGTATAGAGAAAGCTCGCAGCAATAGCCGAGCTCATGAGTGGAAGCGCCGTTGACACGAAGGTTTTAAAGCTGCCTGCTCCTAAATCTCTCGATGCTTCTTCCATCGAAACATCGATCTGATGAAGCTTGCCGATACCCGCCTCAAGGCCGACCGGAAATTCCCGGAAAGATATATTAAGAACGATTATAAAAATCGTACCGGTAATTAGAAAAGGAGGTTTGTTAAACACGAGAATATATCCAATACCCATAACAGTTCCGGGTACTGCGAACCCGAGGAGTGCGACGAACTCCAAAAGATCCCTGGCCGGCGGTTTTTTTCGCACAAGGATATATGCGAAAATAACTGAAGTAAAGGACGTTATGACTGCCGCGATCCCGGAAACGGTTAATGAGGTTTGTAATGCTTTCCACCCCGTATAGCTCGAGAAGTGTTCGAGAGTTAATTTATTGTTTATCATAAACAGCTTTGTTACCGAGCTTATAAAAATTACCGTAAAACACGCGATAATCGTTAAACAGACAAAGAGAGAGAGCGCATAGAAAGGATACTTGATATACCAGACGATTTTTCTCCTTTCAGTACCTGTCATCTGGCCACTCACCGTGATAAAGGAACCTTCCTTGAGAAAATAATTTTGTATGACGTAAACGAATATTGACGGTATGATCAGCAGGACACTGAATACCGCCGCCATCTCTATGTTCTGTTCCCCTATCCAGAGATTGTAGGCATCGGTTGCCATTATGGGAACACCGCCGCCAATAAGCATCGGGTTGCCGAAATCGGCCAGAGACATAATAAACACAAGGAGCGCAGCTTTGAACAATCCCGGGAACGAAAGCGGAACAATGACTTTAAGTAGAGTTTTAACCTGGCTTGCCCCCAGGTCTCCCGATGCGTCCTCCAGTGTCGGGTTGAGTGACTGCAGCACATTGTTCACCATTAGAAACCCAAGGGGTAAAAAGGAAAGTACCTGGGAAATGATGAGACCCGGCCATCCATAGATGGTTGGGCTTATTCCTAAAAACTGATATATCAAACCTCTTCTTCCCGCGATTATGATAAGGGCGAGGGAAAAAATAAATGGGGGTGAAATGAGAGGCAGCAGGGAACACACACGTAAAAAACCTTTTAAAGGCATGTTTGTCTTGCTGACCGTGTAAGACAGAGCAAATGCGATGATAAGGATAATTGAGGTGGTAATCACACCGAGCAGCAGGCTGTTTATAATGGATTTATAATAGTAGGAAAACCGGAAAAAGTCCCCATAATTGGATACAGAGAAACCCCCGTCTGAAGTAAAAGATTTAATTAGTACGGAAAAAACAGGATAAACAATAAAGAGCATCAGCACGAGGGTCATGAATGCCGTCAATACAATGAATACCGGATCTCTCCTTAGTCCCAGGGCTGTGTTTTTTCCTTGCTGAGCATTAATCATTTTAAGTTCCTGTTAATCAGACTAATAAAAACAGAGGCGGAATTATCCCGCCTCTGCTGTTTCCGTTCCCAGTGTTTCAATAAAAAAAATTACTTTGCAAACCTGGTTTTCCAGGTTCTCATGATCCTATTTCTGTTTTCAGCCGCCCATTGCGCGTCATAATCAATGAGTTTCGGGTTAAACTCTACGAGAGATTTAACACCGGGGTAGGTAACCTTTGATCTGTATTTCGCCACTTCTTCCTGGAATTTTCTGCTTCCGACATAATCTATAAATTTTTTCGCGCCTTCCGGGTTCTTGGTATTTTTGTAGATTACCGCAACATCGAGCACGAACCCGGTCCCCTCCTGCGGTATTACCATCGCTATTGGGTAACCTTCCTTTTTCCTTTTTTCTACCGCCTGGTCCCAGGTGATACCGATTATGTATTCCCCCTGTGCTACCAGCTGTCCCGGCGCTGAACCGGATTTTGTATACTGAGCAACATTTTTATCGAGCTTTTCAAGATACTTCCAACCTTCTTCCTCACCAAAAACCTGCATGATCGTGGAAACTGTCAGGTATTCAGTTCCTGAAGTGCCGGGATTCGGCATAACGATCTCACCCTTCCATTTTGGGTCGAGGAGATCTTTCCATGATTTGGGCATATCATATCCCTTTTCCTTAAGCAATTTTGTGTTCACGGCGATGCAGGCAAACCAGTAAGACCATCCGTACCAGTAACCATACGGGTCTTTATACTCGGCGGGAATATTTTTCCATGCCGGTGATTTATACGGCATAAGTAAGCCTTTTTCCTTTGCCATGAGTGCGAAAGAGAGAGGCCAGCCAAAATGCATATCCGCGCCTATCCTTGGGGCTTCAGCGTCCACCCGTGCCCACGCTTCACCTGATGACATTCTTAAAGGCTCAAGCTTAAGACCCGTCCCCTTTGCTATCGAGACTGCAAAAGGGTCAAGCTCTGATTCGTCGTTATCGGTATAATACTTGATAACACTTTTCTGAGCGAACGCCTCTTTGGCCCCGTACCCTGCAAAGGTGAATACTAATAATGCAAATACCAGAATAAATAAAACATTTTTTTTCATGAAACTCTCCTCCATATGAAATTAATTTTTCCTTGAAAATATTTAAGAAATCACAAAACCGGATAATAACCGCAAACAATATCCTACAGGCCGTGCCCGGCAGGAATTATATGCCGGAATTATCTCCCTGCAATTCTCGGCCTATTTTACACCGTTAATAAGATCATGCCAAAAAATTAATTATTGCCCTGATATTTGGTCTGCCTTTATTGTACCTTGCAGCCACGTGATAATAGATGGCTTTCATTCAATACTGTCTTTGAATCCCTCCTTCCACCCCGCGGTACCCGTCACAAGACCTTTGAACCGGCCCCTGATCTTCTCATCTAAATCTTTGGAAAAAACCGCGGAATTCTCCTTTGTCAGAATCTTTTCATCCTCATTTCGAGCATGGCACGCCGCATCGGGGCTTCCTGATTTTTTCCATGATTCGGACATTTCGCGGGTAGCGACCGAAGGCATAAATGCGGAATCACGCATGTGTTTTATTGTGTGGGTACTATCCATATAGTTACCGCCCGGCCCTATTTCAGAAATAAGATCAAGAGCGATATTTTATTTACTTAAAGCAAGACCTTTCATTATCCGCTTGAGCATCAGGGCGATTTCATTGTCGATGACCGCCTTTGAAAAGTCAAATACCATTAAGCTGCTTAAAAGTCCTCCCATGTTAAACATATCAGACCCGGCAAGCAAGGCCGCAGTTGTGTTCATTCCTGTTTCGTACCCCGATTGCGCGTCATTGGAATGGGCGTTTGTCAGCCCGATATATCCGCCCGATGGAACATTATAAAAATGCGCCAACTGAGTGTGCGCCATCTGCATTATCCCGGTTTCGATCGCCCCCGGGGCATAACCTCCTGTACGCATGTCTGCTGCCGTTGACAGCACTGCGTAGATGAGAGGGGTTCCGGGTTGTATCATCTGCTGAAGAATGCTTAAAGCCAGAAACTCTGCATTTCCAATTGCGAGTGACCCTGCAAGGGTCATGGGCGATGAAATCCCCGCATTCGGGACTATAGTACCGTAAACAGGAAGTCTTTCCCGGGTTAAGTAAATTACCGCATCGGTAGAATCCACATCCATCGTGAGTGGTGAAACAACCGGGCAGTAGTGATGATTAATAAGCGGGCGCTCCATGTACTCTTCTTTGCTTCCGGCGATAATGGTCCCCAGTTCAAGCACATCCATCAGATCATTCATATCCGGGGTGTTACTGCGGACAGGTTTAAGGCAGTTCTTCAGGGCCGGGTAGAAACGTGAAAGACTGAATTGGCCTTCGGGGGCGTCATTTGCAAGCGTTGATATTGAAAAAATATCAAAACCCGGTAATTCATTAATAAGAAAAGCAATGTCAGCGATATCCGATGAAGTGGCCGGCCTTTCTTTCCCGTTATGAGGATCGATGATGTTTGGCGCTGAACTACCCGTAATTATTACCGGGCGGTCATCCGGAACCGTCCGATCGAACTTTGGATCCCGGCCTCGAAATGTGAAGGTTGGAACAAATAGCTTTCGATGCTCTTCCACAACCCTTCGGGGGATTTTTATAATCAAAGTATTTGAATCAACAGTACATCCATACGGGTAAATATTTCCCTGGCGGTGCCGTTACGAACAAGGATGCCGACATCTTTTAAGATCTCAAGCGAAGCGTCATGTATACTGCTGACTTCCTGTGATGTTAACAACTGTGCGTGCTGCATGGCCCCCCCTTTTAAAGTTCCATCGATATAAATGGTTTAAATTATTTATATATTATTTGATAAAACTGTTATGATCAACATCCGCTAATTTTTATTATCTTCCATATATTAATTGCATTGTTAAAAAACGGAAACTGTTGTTATAATCATAAACAAAATTCTAACATTGAAGTCTGTTGTCAGGAAGGTAATAGATGTCTTTAATTGCCCTGCTTCTTCTTTTGGTATCAGCTTTTATTCACGCCGGTTGGAATTATATCGGTAAAAAAAAATATCCCTCCATCGCTTTTTTCTTTCTTGCCAATCTAATAGGCATGACATTCGTTCTGCCTGTTCTTATTATTTTTTGGAGCAGGGTTCCATTCATACTTCAAAGTGTGTGGGTGTTTCCGGTTATGTCGGGTTTTTTTCTAGCCGGATATCTGGCTGCACTCTCAGGGGCTTACCGTGCGGGCGATATGTCAATAGCATATCCCCTCGCGCGTTCTCTGCCTGTAATTTTTATTACCCTTATTTCGATCATCAGGGGAAAGGGGTATGAATTTGAGTGGCGGTTTGTTGCCGGGATCGTGCTCGTGATTGCAGGATGTTTACTGCTTCCGATAAAAAAGTTTCATAATCTCAGCACACGGAATTATTTAAATAAGTGCTGTCTTCTTGCGGCTGTGGCCTCATTAGGAATATCGGGCTATACTATTCTGGATCACGAAGCTCTTGGCCTTCTTCGTAAGAATCCGGGAAGGCATTTTGGTATTATTGATGGGACTCTTATATACCTGGCGCTTGAGGCAGTCAGTACCTCATTCTGGAAAGGTTTGTTTGTGATATTCAGTTTGCGGCAGCGGAGAAAATTTATTGAGGTTATAAAAGCTTATAAAGGGGCTGCCGCAATAACAGGGATCGCTATGTATCTTAATTACGGTATAGTCCTGGTATCGATGAATTTTGTTAGAGATGTCAGCTATGTGGCAGCTTTCCGTCAGCTCAGCATACCCATTGGGGCTGTGCTTGGTATGGTTTTTCTAAAAGAACCGGGATATACCCCAAAAATAGTAGGTGTATTAGTAATCTTTTCCGGTTTGTTTCTTGTCGGTACCGGCTAGTATTTAAATACCGCTGACATTAATTGTTATTATCAAACGCTTTTTTCCACCGGGAGTCCCATATCCTGAAGCTCTTTTCTGACCCGGTCTGCGTTCTTTGCGTATTCGGCGTTTGTAAGCTCACCGGTAACCATGTCGTAACAATCATGATAGGTCACTCCCCCGGGTGGGCTCTTCAGCTCACTCTCATACTTCTCCAGGAGTTTCAGGACCACAGGGTTTGCTTCTTTCCTGGTCAGCTTCGATGCAGCCCCGGCGGCTTCAACATTCATCACGTGGTCCAGCGGTACCATACTGTCCGGAACAACGGAAACGGAGGGGTGGCCTGAGAGCATGTTTCCACCGGACGTTACAACACAGGTGTGGTACGCAGCCATCTCATAATAATAACAATCTGTCCCGGCTCCGCCTGCAAGGTATGGCAGGTTCAATGTCGGATAGGGAGCGTTTCGGTGAAGTGCCTGGTTCGCCAGAGCGATAATCCAGAGCAGTTGTCTGGTAGATGATACCTTCAGTTTTGTGTGAAGAGGCGCGTTATAATGATAGGTCCCCCGGAAAACAAGGATCCCCAGGAGATTGTACACAACCGTGACAATGACATTACCTTCAGTACCGCCGTTATATCCTCCAAAAAGCGGTGTTGAAGTAGACCCGATATTTGCCCCGATGCTTGTGTAAAAAGCCACCTTGTCCAGCGCCTCAAAGTCGACGATCAGCTCTGCGAGCGAATCGATAAGAAAACCGTCAGAGGGACGAAGACCGAAGTCGGGGTGAGAAGCGGCAAACATCGCGATCGGTCCTGTGGCTGTTGAAATCCCATTGAGAATCGGAAGACCGGGCCTGCCTGCTCTCCTGCATGCTTCACGACCCATCGATACTGTCTTTATAGCGGCCAGCACCTCCTGGGGAGACCTCACTCGGGCATCTTTCCCTTTTATATTTATTGAAGACGGGATTGAAAGAGAATTCGCTTTTTTTATATTGGCGAGCCCCTCAACAATATTCATGAAAACTTCTTCTGATGTTGTGTATATTCCTCCCCCGCAGTGATACCAGGGCTCTGAATGGTCATCGGGCTTTCTGGAGCGCATAACTTTTCTATCAGGACCTTCACCAAAGGTTGATGAGGATGGAGCCTCACCTGCTGCCAGCAGTATTTCGTCTTTTGTAAATTTCATCACCCTGGAAGTATCCGGGCAATAAAGGCCGACCCGCGAGAAAAAGTCGACAGCCGCCTCAAATACCGTATCCGCGAGCAGGTCATCTGAAGGCAGAGGGGTTTCGGGATTAAATTTTATCTTGTACTTCTGTATGACTTTGTTCAGCTCAGGAACATAATGCTTTAAATAATAATCCTGGTCTGACATAAGAGGCCCTGTTACTGCCCTGTCTATTACTTCAAAAAAACTTAACATTTCCTGCCTCCCATTTCTTTTCAGCTTTTTATTTCTTTATTATGGCCTAAGATTATCTGTCATCTTAATATGCCTTTTAACGGCATGTATGGACTGGAAAGTAAGGCTGCCCGGCCAATCCGTTTTAACTCAGCCTTTATTCTCGATCATTTGGGCAAGCTTTCTTACTGCAGACTGCGCGTTTTCCGCATAAAGGTCTGCACCAATATTTTCAGCCCACTCAGGTGTAGTTGCACCTCCCCCGACCA
>DRHN01000470.1 GCA_011049595.1 Spirochaetota bacterium
GCAGAGGTGTACTCTACCTCCCCTATCTACAGGGAGAGCGGACCCCTTTGTGGGACCCTCTCGCGCGCGGCATGTTCATCGGTCTTAAAACCTCTACTTCAATCGGTGAGCTCACCCGCGCTGTCTTTGAAGGCACAGCACTATCTTTGAGAGACGTCATTGAGTGCCTCGAGGGAGTAATTTCCACTCCGGTAAAAGAGATACGCGCAGTCGGGGGGTGCACGAAAAGCAGGTTTTGGAACCAGATAAAAGCCGATGTTTTAGGGAAACCGATCGACGTGCTTCAATTCCAGGAAACCGGGAGCCTCGGCGCCGCCCTCCTTGCCGGCATCGGGTCAGGTATTTACAGGTCCTACGAAGAAGCAAGCAGTGTGGCACGTGAAGTTATCGAGGTAAAACGAGTTGAACCTGACCCTGTTAACAGGGAATTGTATGATGAGCTTTTTTCCATTTACAGGGAAGTGTACCCAAATATCAAAGGATCGATCCATCGGCTTGTAAAAAACATTGAAACAGCAAAAGAAAACGATCAAACAAGTTAATCCGGCGCGCAAAACAGGCGTAAAGAATTAGTTCTTGATATAAATAACAAAACATCCTGTAAGAATTAAGGCCAGATGCCTCTTATTTTATAATTATTCAGCAAACGTGTCACCGCGACAATACCTGCAGCCGTGCGCATATCAACATTATGTTTCTCCTTTTCCTCCCACACGGTTTTGAAAGCCGCTCTCATCCACCCCTGAAGTTTTTCGTCTACAAATTTTTCGCTCCAGTGGTCGCCGTTCCTGTTTTGAACCCACTCGAAGTACGATACGGTCACACCCCCGGCATTCGCGAGAATATCCGGAATCACGACTTTTCCGTTTCTGTGCAGTATTTCATCGGCTTGGGGTGTGCAAGGGCCGTTTGCAGCTTCAGGTACAATTGCTGCTTTTATTTTATAAGCGTTCCCGCTTGTAATGACATTTTCCAGAGCGGCAGGTATAAGAATATCAACGTCCAGCTCTAAAAGCTGTTCATTGGTGATAGTTTTAGCCCCCGGGCAGTGGCTTCTGCCCTTCCGTGCGACCCGCCGAACTCTATCGGTTTTCCTGTAAACGACCCTAGAACCGTTCCCCCGGTCATCATGGAGTATGTATCTGTCATCCACGCCATTATCTGCGGTGTTGTGTAAACATCCGGAGCGGGAATGTCTTTATCGGGTCCTATAATAGGAGCAATGGATGCGGCGTATCGCCGGGAAAGACGTTCGAGCTCTCCTTTGCTGAGATCCTTGGGCTGTACCGTGATCCCGCCTTTCGCGCCGCCATATGGCAGGTTCATTACCGCGGTCTTCATACTCATCCACGCTGCCAGTGCTTTCACTTCATCGAGGTCAACATTCGGGTGAAAACGGATGCCTCCCTTCGTAGGCCCCCTGATGTCACTGTGCTGAACTCTGTATCCTTTAAAAATCTTTATTTCCCCGCTGTCCATCTCAAGCGGGAGGCTGATCTCCAGAATACGCTGAGGGTGTTTCAGGATCTCTATGAATTTGCGGTCTTCTTCTAAAATGAATTTTTCTACCTTGTCGAGTTGTTTACAAAAATTTTCAAATGGATTGGTTTCAGCCATTGCTTATGTTCTCCCGGTGTATGCAATTTTTCAAGAATTAATGATAAAAAATTAACAATATTATTATGCAAAACTATAATAATAAATACACTGC
>DRHN01000471.1 GCA_011049595.1 Spirochaetota bacterium
ATCGTATAAAAATATTATACAGTACGGCGGCACGGACTACCTGAGCTATTACGAAATGGGGTACAGTTATGAGATGCTTGGTGACCTGAAAAACGCGGAAAAGAACTACACCAGGGCACTGTCAATGAGGATAGACGACGAGATCACAAGGTTCAGGCTGGAAAACATAGTGCTTTCTCTTTACCGTGAAGAGCTCTCCCGTGAAAACAGGGCCTTACTTTCACAGTTTCACTTTTCAAAAGGAGAATTTTATCAGGACAAGCATGTTTCCCGGAAGGCTTTTTTACAATATAAAAGGGCCATTCAGCTCGAACCTCTGGATCCTGAAATAAGATTGAAACTTGCCGATCTGATGCGTGTCGACTCGTATTATGAGCTGTATGTCTATGAGCTCAAGGAAATCATACGTGACACGCTCGATGTGAACACCATCGATCTGAACGACAGGATCGAGATCTACGGCAGCAGGATAGCAAAAAACCTTGCTTCGAGGTGGAGTGTAGGCCAGTACGAGGATGAAGAGGGTTCATACAAATATTTTCCCAAAACCAGGATACGCGTCGGTGTATTTGACGCTTTTCTGTCAGATTATATCTACGAAAATTTTGTTCACAGAAGACTTTCCAGAACACTCAGCGAGATGCTGGCGCTCACACTGTCCTATTACCCGAAAATCGAAGTTATCCGGGACCCGCAGGAGATCACAACCCGGCAGGATGCTATGAAAAAAGCCCGCGAGCTGGGCCTTGACTACTACGTCACAGGGTCATTGGAGGAAAAAGAGGATTCTCTCAAGGTGAGGCTCGGACTGCTCTCGGGGTTCAACGGAAAAATGATAAACGCGTTTGATGTCTATTTTACCGGGAACGACAAAATCTTCCATTCCGTAACATCGCTTGCGGAACATATAAACAATAACTTACCGCTCCAGGGTCTTATCGTCAGGCTCGAGGGCGACCGTGCGCTTATCAACATCGGCAAAGCGCACGGCGTCGAGAAGGAAATGGCTTTTCACATAATCAGAGAGGGAAAATTGATAAAAAACCCCGAGACCGGTGAATACAAAGCAGACCCGGAAGTGTCGCTTGGCAGGTTGACCGTTACCCAGGTCGATGAGAGAATTTCTGAAGGGACTTACACCTTTTCAGGGCTTTACAACAGGGTGAACATATACGACAATATAGTATTGATCGAAGAAGATGAAAAAGAGGAAGAGGAAGAGGAAAGCAATAATACTGAATAGCAGAAAGTCAAGATAATAAATACTACAAAAACGCCGTTGATGAAACCTTTTAAGTCAAAACTTCTCGCAGCCATTACCGCAATCCTTTTATTTAGCCTGACGGCCGCATCGGCCCTTCCGGATGAGGATGTTGCCGAAGAATCGGCCCTCGCTTCCGACCTGAAAAAAGAAGTGAACAAAACTCATGACTTTCAGTTCAAAGTTTTTGTGTTGACAAACCCCGAATCAAAACTCCAGGACATATACATCATGTCCGACGATGGCCAGGACTACGATACGGAAACCTTTATCAATGCAATAATAAGCGCGGTAAACTATCTTACCACAGAAATAATCGTCTACCGGATCTACATCGGGATCATATTGATCGATATCAACGGCGAACTCTTTGCGATCAGCGCGGAAAACTGCAGGGATGTGTCCGACTCAGAATCCGAGGATGAGCAGAAAGTGAAGCTTAACATTTACCTGAAAAAACTGCGTTGAACATTACGGGCATCTCATATTTCCCGCCGCAAACGTTACATGAAGCATCCCGAGTCAGCTAAACACAAACCGATAAATGATGGCCGTATATTTGGAGCATTTTCCGGAAAGTTCCGCCGGATTTATTTAGG
>DRHN01000472.1 GCA_011049595.1 Spirochaetota bacterium
AATACTTTTTTTAACATTTCATAGGACAGATAGGTCTGCCATTCGATCATTCCCTCGACAAGCTTGATATTCTCTATAGTAGCAATACAAAAGTTTTCCAGACCCATGTAATTGCGCGGCATGCCGAAGAGGGTCGGCGCCGTCATAATCTACCTGGACGATCGTGTCTCCTTCATCTTTCAGCAATTTTTGTTCAAACAGGGGGTACAGCGCGGGGACCCAGGGGGGGTTCATGAGAGCGCCCATCCCCCCGACAGCCGCGTTTGGTATTATTGTTTCAAATACCTGGTCCTGGTAGCCGAGGAAGTGCATGTTTATCTCTTTCATGTTTTCAAAGTTGTTGACAGGCATACCCTCTTTTTTCCAGCGCCGGTAAGCATCGTTCCATGCAAAAATACCGAAGAAACTCGGGTCGTTTTCTCTTTCGAAAGTTGCGATCTTGATAAAGCGCTCTCTTGCCGTCATTTAAACGTCCTCAAATATTTTATAAAGCCTTTAAAAACTTTACGTGTTATCCGGGCTTATGTCATTGTAGTATCTCATGTGCATAAACACAACATTTTTTTTATTTTTTCATTTTTTATCTTGCAAAAATTAGCTAAATAGGTATACAATCTTCAATTGCGGGTTAATTTTATATACAAAAAAGTGGTAATGGTATTATTATTCATTTCGTTCTAATCAATGATTTCCTGCTGGCGGGAGGTTTTTGATAATCCGGTATCTTAATAAATATGAGGGAGGAGTTTATGAAAAAATTTTTACTGATTTTTTTAACTCTGTTTCTAATCTTTGGGTTGGCAGCCAGTCTCGTCTTCGCTGATAAAGAAAAAAAAGCAGACAAGAAAGCGGGGAAAAAAGAGGCCGTGGAAGATGTAAAAGAAGAGAAAAAGGTGAAAGTCAGGGAAATGACGTTGTATCATGACAACCCTGAATTCCAGGAGTTCTGGACAAATATGGGGATTGCTTCCGGTGAAGACGCGGGTGTTTTAGCGATCCCGGTCGACCTGGAGACCAACGTCTACATGACAAGGATCAAGGTGGATCTTACCACGTCCAGGGCCCCTGCTGTCTTTAAGTGGTGGTTCGGCTACCCGGCGTATGAGCTGGTCAAGGCGGACTTGCTGATGGATCTCAGCGATGTGTGGGATGAAGTCGGGCACAATTTCCCGGTAGGGGTCAGGGAAGCCCTTACGATCGAAGGAGTGACCTACGCGTTCCCGTTTGTAACTTCCTACTGGATCTGGTTCTACAGCAAGGCAGTTTACAATAAGTTTGACCTCGAGCCCCCGGAAACCTGGGACGAGTTCATGGACCAGCTTGCGCTTTTCGAGAAAAACGGCATCAGCGGTATAGGAAATACGGTAGGTAAATCCAACTGGACGTCCTTTATCGTTCCAATGGAAATACTCATACGGCTCAATGTCGATGCTTATCTGGACCTGATGGCCGGAAAGATCCACTGGACGGACCCCAAGGTGGTGGAGATGATGGAGATATGGAAGGACCTTCTCGATAAAGGCTATTTCGCACCGATGGATGCAACTTATGCAGTAGATCAGCCCCGGATGCTCAAAGAAGGCTCGCTTGCCTTTGCCCCTTACGGCGACTGGTTCGGCGGCATCCTTCAGGACCAGGGTCTTGTCCCTGTTGAGGATTACGGGGTATTTGTACTGCCGGCTATCAATCCGGAAGGCGAAAACGCCATCGCTTTTGAAATATCTCCTCTGATCGTGGGAAAAAATTCAGCGGAAGCTGATCTCGGTGTAGAGTGGATGAAGTGGTATGGGACGGAGCATGCTGCCCAGATACTCTGGGAGCAGAGACGTTTCGCGCCTACAGTACACATTTCACCGGAGGATATAGCCAAAGATGATCCGATTCTGGCAGAGGTGATAGGGATGCTGGATGATTATCCGAGAAAACTGATCCGGTGGTGGGAAGCGACGCCTGTTGAGATAAGAACGCAATCTGTCGATGCGTTCAACACCATGCTGGTCGAACCGGACAGGTACATGGAGCTTCTTGAAAGTATCGAAAAAGTGGCAAAAGAAACCTGGCCGAATTTCGGTGTAGACTATTAATGATCATCAACGAAATAAGTGTTGACCTCCCGTCGGGGGGTCAACACTCGTTTTTGACTTTGTAATTAATTCCCTGGTGATTCTTTGGGCCAGGTGGATTTTGGTTCAAATAAAGTTTCAGAGGTTGCACCAACAGTTGATCCTGTGTACCGCTACAGCCGGTTTACCCGGTGCTGTAACATATAACTTAGCATAAGCGGTGTCGTAAAGATGAGAACAAAAATAAAAAGGGGTGGTTCGTTTTTATTCCTTATACCGGCAGCCGCATTTGTATTGCTGGCTGAACTCGTCCCTGTCATTTACACTACCTACCTGGGGTTCATGGATTGGAACTTGATCAGCCCTCCGGAGTGGACGGGGCTTGCGAATTATATTAAAGTATTTTCCACGCCCGAGCTGCTAAACGCGTTGAAAAACACAGCGTACTGGGTGCTGGGTACCATCGTCTTCGCTGTCGGTTTTCCACTGCTGATTGCCACTTTTTTAACCCGGATAAAGGGGAAGGTGATATTTAAGACAATTTTTTTTATTCCCTCGACACTCTCACCGACCATAGCAGCAATATTCTGGAGAAGGGTGCTGTCAAGCCAGCATGGCGCTTTATACCCGATACTCGAAGCTATCGGTATAACCGCGCAGCCGCTGCTCACCATTCCCAGGATCAACACCTATATAATGATCGGGATCTGGACATGGCAGTACTTCGGGTTGAATTTGATCCTGTTCCTCGTCGGTCTTGAGACGATCCCCAAGGAACCTGTTGAGGCAGCCAGGATCGACGGGGCGAGCGCGGTGCAGATATTTTATCGTATTATTTTTCCTCTCCTTCGGCCGATAATGCTTCTCGTTATGGCCAATGCCGTTATCAACTCGATAAGAATGTTCGATATACCGTGGATCGTGATACAGGGAGGGCCTGGACGCGTCTCCGAAACGCTCGCTATTTCCCTTTACAGGGAGTCTTTTCTGCTGTTCAGGATGGGGCTTGGGTCCGCTATCGCTGTGGTGCTGTCCGTAATAACCCTCCTGGCATCCTATAGGTATCTTGTGACCATGGGAGGAGGGAAAAAGAAGGAATGATGAAGATAGAACCTTACAAAATTGGAATATATTTTTTACTTATCATTCTCAGTATTATATGGTTGTTTCCGCTCGTGTCAATGCTCACCATTGTAATAAAAAGCCCGGATGAATTCAATGAAATGAGATTCTGGAAACTGCCTGAATTAAAAAATATTCCAGCTAATCTTGCGTTTAATTTCGGGAAAGCCTGGGGAAAGTCACGGCTGGGCGGTAAAATGCTGAACAGCATGATATATGCCCTGTCAGCCGGGATAGGTTCGGCATTCATTGCGTCCATCGGCGGGTACGCGCTGGTCCATCTGAAGGTGCGTTTTGCCCAATCCTGGTTTTTAGGGATATTCATAGGAAATATTTTCCCTTTTCAGATGTTTTTGATCCCGCTTTATCTGATCCTTAATTCCATAGGCCTTTTTGACACCAGGCTTGGGCTCACCGTTGTTTACGTTGGTATCTGTGTTCCTTTCGCGCTTTTTGTCTACAGGAACTACGCCTTTACACTCCCCAGTGAGTTATTCGATGCCGCAAGGGTTGACGGGGCCTCTAAATGGGGCGCTTATCTGCGAATATTTCTTCCGATGTCCATACCCGCGTTTGTGGTTATCTTCTCTTTTCAGTTCATCTGGACGTGGAACGACCTGCTTTTCGGTCTTGTGTTGACGGAAAGATATCGCCCGATCATGGCCGGCCTCGAGAGGCTTCAGGGCGCGCGGGGGGGTGTCCCGCCCACTGTTTTGATCACGGGTGCGGTGATGGCCGCGATACCAACGATAGTTATCCTGATGAGTCTGCAAAAATACTTTATACGCGGATTTACGCTCACAACAGGAAAATAGTCATTACACTCAGCAGCGGGAATGCGGTTTGCCTCAGAGGGAACAGAGTCGTCCTTTAAAAGGGCCGGTCAGTATTTTATGCTGTTCAACTCATCATACATCGCGACAATGTTTTCCGGGGGGACCCCGTAAAGCATGTTGTGCACCGGGGCGAAGACAAAACCGCCGTCTTTCATGAATATCTCACAGTTTCTTTTTACCTCGCTTCGCACGGTTTTTTCACTCCCTTTGATCATGGTGTGCTGCGTGTCAACACCGCCGCCCCAGAAAACCATGTCCCCACCGAACTCTTTTTTGAGCTTTTCAGGCTCCATGCCCCGCGCGTTTGTCTGAACAGGGTTGATAACGTCAACCCCTGCCTCGATAAAATCGGGTATAAATTCGGATACCGCGCCGCAGGTGTGGAGAAAAACGTATATGCCGGTTTTGTCCTTTACCATTTTATACACTTCTTTTTCCCGCGGCAGGATGAGCTCTCTGTACATTTTTGGCGAGATCATCGGGCCTGACTGCATTCCGAGGTCGTCACCCATAACAATCAGCTGTACATAAGGGGATATGGCTTCGAGCAGGGGCTCGAGGTTGGAAAGATGGATCTCGAGGAGCCTGTCGAGCATCTTTTCCATTTCCCGGCTGTGGCTTACAAGATTTATCATAAACTCGTCGTTCCTGTACAGGAACTGGCCCATCTCAAAAAACTGCCCGCCGAACCCGATCATTATGAAATAATCCGTCTCTTCGTACAGCTTTTTTGCCCGCTCCCGCAACATGCGGTAGAAATCACT
>DRHN01000473.1 GCA_011049595.1 Spirochaetota bacterium
CATTATAAGGTTTACTTTTTCTTCGTCAAGTTTATGCTTTGCAGGTTTCCTTAAAATGTGCCTTTTCGGTGACAGGGGTATTGATCTTAAAACCCTTTTTGAGCAGGAACAGGACAAAGAAAAAATAAAAGAGGAAATTAAAAAAGCAATTTTAAAGAAACCTGCAAAGCATAAACTTGACGAAGAAAAAGTAAACCTTATAATGCACAAAGTGGGTGGATAGCAAAATGCAGCTTGTCCACAGCAGGGAGGGTCAAAATGAGTAAGGAAAAGTATGTTCTCGGTGTCGATTTCGGCACTGACTCTGTGAGGTCTGTAATTGTAGATACATCTGACGGAAGAGTTTTGGCTTCGCATGTCGTAAATTTCAAAAGGTGGGGTGATGGTATGTTCTGCGACTCTTCCGAAAACCGGTTCAGACAGCATCCTCTCGATTACATGGAGGGGCTTGAAGAGTCCGTGACCGGAGCGTTGAAAACTCTCCCCGGATGGGCGTTAAGGAATACACTTTTTGTATTTTTTCACGGACCATGTCTGAAGATATAAAAAGGTCACCCGCGATCCGGGTGTTGTAGACCTGGGGCATAACCTCTATGAACCTGATGTCCACACCCTTGTCAACTCCGAACTTCACAAAGTCCGCAAACTCGGTGTCGTTTACTCCTTTCAGCGCTACAACATTGAGCTTGACTTTTAAGCCATGTTCCCGTGACGCTGCTATACCCCGCACCACACGGGCATGACAGTCCAGGCCGGTAATACGCTCAAAGGTCTTCGGGTCCAGTGAATCAAGACTTACATTGACTCTGTTTACCCCGGCCTGTTTCAAAGGGCCTGCGTGCTCTTGAAGCCCGGCCCCATTTGTCGTAAACGCAAGCTCCGAGAGTGCCCCGCGTTTTCCAAGCTCTCTGAACAGAAACAGGATATTCTTCCGAACGAGAGGTTCACCGCCCGTGATCCTGATCTTCCTGATACCCATTTCAATAAAGACATCAGCGATCCGGAGCATTTCTTCATACCTCAATATATGGCGGGCCGGAATAAACCCGACCCCGGAACCGGGCATGCAGTAGAAACAGCGGAAATTGCATCTGTCGGTAACGGAAATCCTCAGGTAATCAATTACCCTGCCGCAGCCGTCCAGCAAAACATTTTCAGTGTCCTTCTTCGGTTCGTCCACAATCCTTTACCTTCCCTTTGATCAGCTCAACCGCGTGCCCGATAACCGGCTGAACAATTTCGAAACTCTCTTTTACGGCTTTTTCGCTCCCCGGCATGTTTATTATAAGAGTGTTCCCCCTCACTCCCGAAACACCCCGCGAAAGCATGGCCCGGTTCGTTTTTTTCAGGCTGTTCATCCTGATGGTTTCCGATATACCCGGAACAGACTGCTCTATTACCATCTCTGTCGCCTCAGGTGTCACATCCGAAGGGGCAAGCCCCGTACCCCCGAGAGTAAATACTACATCCGCCGCGCCCTCATCGCAAATTTTAGCCAGTTCAGACGCGATGAGATCCTTTTTATCGGGGATGACATTGTAATATACCACGTCCCAATGCTCTCTTTCTGCCAGGCCCCGTAATGCCGGGCCGCTTGTGTCCTTCATCTCACCCGCGCTGGACCTGGTACTTATCGTCAGAACAGCCGCCCTTATTCTCTCTTCCATAAACCGCTCTTCCCCCCGCTTTTTTCCATGAGCCTTATATCGGATATTATCATCCCGCGGTCGACAGACTTGCACATATCGTAAACAGTTAGCGCAGCCTGTGCCACAGCCTGCAGCGCTTCCATCTCGGCCCCGGTCCTGGCGCTGACCGATACAGCGGACCTGATCCCAAGCTTCCCAGGGTCACTTTCAATTATAAATTGTATATCAATATGATCTACCCGAAGAGAATGGCACATGGGAATAAGGCTGTCGACTTTTTTAGCCGCAAATATTCCGGCGATCCTTGCAGCAGTCAGCACATTGCCTTTTTTTATTTTGTTTTCTGATATCGCCTCCAGGGTGGAGGGGTCCATCAGAACCGTGCAGCTCGCTTTCGCTGTCCGTTTTGTCACCTTTTTATCCCCAACATCGACCATCCTGACATTGCCGGACCCGTCTATGTGTGAAAAATTATCCTTCATTTTTTCCTCTTTTTTACCCGGATAGATCATTACTGCCATAGGTATTTGTTCACCCGGTTGCGTTCAGCACTGTTTCTCCCAGCTGTCTTTTCGGCTAATCACCGAGGAGAAGGATCTTTGCCTTTTCCCCTTTTTTTATTTTAAAAGGACCTTTTTCGATCATCAAAAGGCAGTTGCTTTTTGTGCAGCCCGTAATGTCCGCCGACCCGCTGAGCAGGTGGGGGGTTACATGATAACGGGCGTCAATGATAGAACATTTCGAAGGCGCCAGATACAGCCTGCCGCTGCTGTTTTCGAAGTCCTGGGTCAAAAAACCGTCTATAAAGTCAAGTTCATGGTCCTCTCTTCCCATCATTTTATAAATGGCAGGCTTTACGAATGCATAAAAGGTGGTAAAATTTGAGACAGGGTTTCCGGGAACACCGAAAATACAGCATTTATCTTTTTTCGCGAACAGCAGGGGCTTTCCGGGTTTTATTGACACTTTATGAAATAATATTTCCGCCCCCTCATTTTTCAGCACATCGGGGACCAGGTCATAATCCCCCATTGATACCCCGCCTGAAAGTAAAAGGACATCCTTTTGAAAACCCTTTTGAATAAATCTTCTGAGGACATCCTCGTCGTCATCAGCTATCCCGAAATACTCAGACTCACAGCCCAGAGACGCCGCGAGGGATGTAAGCATCGGCCCGTTGCTGTTCCTGATCTTTCCCTCACCCGGTTGAACGGACGGCTCGACAAGCTCCCGGCCTGTTGATATTATTCCGACCGCCGGTTTTTTATAAACCCGGGGTCTGAACTTCCCGACCGATGCAAGGGCAGCGATCTCGGGCCCCCGGATCCTCGTGCCCTTTTCGAGAACGACATCACCTTTCCTGACATCCTCGCCCCTGTAACAAATATTCTGCCCCGCTGTGGTTTTATCAAAAAACTTGACCCTCCCGTCCGGCAGAGGTTCGGTGTCTTCCACCTTTACGACAGACTCCAGACCTTCGGGTACCGGAGCACCGGTCATGATCTTTATGCACTCCGCGTCATCGTCAGCCTGTTCACCACTCCCGGCTGGCCTGCACTCATACGTTTCTCCTGCTGCAACAATTGGACCCGCGCGTAAGATTACGGGCACATCCATTGTAAGTAAAGCTTTCAGCGCGTATCCGTCCATGGCCGACTTTGTGAAAGGGGGGATATCGATGTCGGATTCCACATCCTCCGCCAGCACACTGTTGTAAGCACTGTCCAGCTCGACTTCGGCTGTTTCCAGCACCCCGGCGCTGGAAAGGATAGCATCGACCGCCTCGGACATAGAGATCATGGTGCGTAACTCCAATAGTTTTATATTAAACTTTACGTCGTACCGATACTCCGAATGAGTTCATGGTGTTGGACCCTTGAGCGGGACCGTAATTTCCTCACCTGAGCTGACCGGAAAATATTGAATGGAAACGGTCCTTCGAAAAATCCAATACCTCTTCGAACAGGATGCTGTATTTTTTCATCAGTATCCCGGCCTCCTTTGTAAGGGTTGATTCACCGCCGCCTGTGCCGCCCTTTTTCCTTACAATGAGTTTTATGCCGAGATTCTCCTCAGCGCTGTTTATCGAGCTCCAGGCGTGCCTGAAAGACATATTCAGCTTTCTGGCCGCCCCTGATATTGAACCCTCACTCTCGATCGCTTCGAGAAGACTGAGCTTGCCCGCCCCGAACACAGCCTTCCCCTCCTTTTCCAGCCACACTTTTGATTTCACGTTCATATCAGCCCTCTTCCCGCTATAGGGGACAAACACCCAGCCGGCGATATGCAAAATACGCATATCGCCGGCTGAAAATAAAAGCGTAACTGTCCGTATTTCACAGGTCTTCGGAAAGCTACACCGACACTCACTAGTTTAATATATTACACCCGCAAACACAACAAAAATATTTTCCTGAAATCCTCTGCCGCACCCTGGTCAACATATGACCGTCTCAACAGGTGTTGACGGTCATTACTGCGGACAATCGGCGTTCTTAATTTTTAGAATACTTTATTGCAAACTAAAGTTTGTGCCAAAAAAGCAAAAAAATTCTTATTAAGGTAATAAACCTCGGGTTTTCCCTTCATGCCGCCTCTGTGCGCACCGAAAGAGTAATAATCGTCAGGGTGCAGTTTTAACCGTTTCCCCGGCACAAAAAACTCATGGGGAACCCAGCTTGGAAAAAGGCGGAAAACAAAATTCTCCCCGGAAAAACAGGTTGGAAAAGCGTGAAAAAATACGCTATTATTGTTTATAGAATCCCGGGCATGGTGCTTAAAGGGCGGATAATGTTAAAAAAAAAGAAAAGCCCCATCATACTGATACCCCTGATACTGATATTCCTGATTATCATTTTTACAGGGCAGGCTGCCGAAACAAACAGACAGTACGTGCTGGACCTTCTGTATCAATATTCACCTGATGGTTATTACATAGTCGACACGTACAGGGATGAAGTAGAAAACGGAACTGACTTTATGGAATATTTTGACGGTTCCACCCAAGCCCTGCGCATGGATTCCTTCAATGTTATTGTACATGAGATTTCTCACGGTTATACCGGTGAGATAGCAGGATACTCGTCGGTATATATATTTATATCACCCGACGAAAGCATCGAGGTGCCCCTCACCGATATTTTCCCTTCGAGAAAAATGGCACAGGCTTTTTCGAAAAACCTCAGGACTTTCCGCTTTGATTATATTGACACCGGCAGTCTGGACCTGGGGACCCAGCTCCAGGGTGTATACGGTCTTCTGGATGAATTCAACGCCTATTACCTTGGCACAAAAACATCCTATGAGCTCCTTCCTTACTATTTAGACCAGGGCGTGAACGCGGACTGGGGTATCTTTTTTAATACCGTGAACGGGACGCTGTACGGCATACTGGAATTCAAGCTTTATATCTTGAAATACCTCATTTTTGCCAGAGAAAATTACGCTCAAATATACTCGGGCATAATGGCTAACGGAAAATTCAGGGAGTCATTCATCAAAGCCGACAGGAACGCGTACCTTTTCATACTTGATTACTTTTCCAGAAAAAGAAGTATCTACGACCATATACAAC
>DRHN01000474.1 GCA_011049595.1 Spirochaetota bacterium
AAAAATCGGTTACCATGTTGAAATATTAACACACATTGTGTTTTTGCGGCCACAATAAAGTTATCCTACTGATGAAGATACCCTGCACTGTAACTTTCGGGAAGAATTGAAAACGCTGGTTTAGGCCTGTGGTTGCCGCAAAGTACTAATTAGTCCAAAGTGCTATTCACAAATGACATGTGTTTTGACAAGGTGCCATCCGGAGTTTCTGCCTTATAGAATAGGGGCCTATACGAAACCGCAGCAAAGACATTTCACGATTTGATATTTTTACTGCCGGTATTCCGCAGCCGATTTACGAAATGAGGCCGCCCTGATTCAGGCAGCCTCATCCAAATAATAATACTCGATTTTGTAATCCCGGGCCGGTTTTATCCCTTTATCAGCAAATAATTATTTACCTGCCATGTAGTCTGCCAATGTCCTTCCGCCATAGTACATCTCGAAAAGATCGGATACATTGTGTTTTTCTATAACTTCAATTGGTCCGATTATTTGGCCGGGCACTTCTGCGCCGTTGAGTATATTGACAATGTTTGAAAGGGTCCAATACGCGTGGTTGTAAGCATTGTAGCCCACACTACCTGTAATTTCACCCTTGTAAATACCTGCAAGGATCGGCCGGTCATTGTCAACTCCCACAAGTATTATGTCGTCCCTCTTCGCTGCTTTTCTCGCATTTGACATACCGATTACAGCGGAACTGTAAAGACCCCAGGCTGCTACCATATCGGGATTTGCCTGCATAGCGCCCTCAAGTGCTGTGTAGTGATCTTCCGGTGAAATACCCGTGAGCTCTATTATTTTAATACCCGGGTGTTTGCCGAGGACCTCTCTAAAACCTGCTTCACGGGTTTCCGCGTTGGGGTGCAGGAAAGGAAGGGTCTGAAACACCACTGTGCCCTCGACTTTGCCCTTTGCTTTAAGGGAATCAACGATAAAATCGGCTGATTTTCTGCCGATCTCGACATTGTCGATGGTCATTACGCTGTTGACTTCGCCGATCAGCGGAGGGTTGCCTGCCATTACCGGAATACCGGCTTCCTTTAGTTTTTCGAGTATAGGTTTGCACGCATTGAAATCCGCAGGGTAGAAAATCACCCCGTCAACACCCTGGAGTATCCACTGCTCGATAGCCTGGTCCTGGGTGCTCTGTGTGTAATTAGCGTCGTTTACAAGAAGCTTGATCCCCATCTCCTGGGCGGCTTTCTCGGTCCCCTCGAGGACAAACGCGCCGACTTCGTCCACCGTGTAATACAGTGCCAGCCCTATAGTGTACTTTTCATTTGGTGTCGGTAATTTGTCGGGCAAACCGTCGACCGATACAACACCGCCCATGGCAGTGATGACGGACCTGCTGTCAACCTCGTACTCAGCATAGTATTCCGTAAGATCTGTTTTTGTGCCGGCACGCTGAATATACGTGAACTCATCCAGGTTGGAATGTTCCGCAGAAGGAGCTACCGTTTCAACAGTCTTCTCAACGGGCTTCTCAACAGGGGCTTTTTTTTCTTTTTTACCACCGCTGATAAATACCAGCGAAAATACAACGACTACGATAACTAAAAAAATAATCCTCTTTTTCATTTTTTTCTCCTCTTAGATTATTAAATGGCTCCATTTGGTTTTGGAGAATTGCTGTGAACAGCTTTGATCCTCAAAGATATGCAACAATAAATCTCTTTTTTTTACATGTAAACCTCCTTACTTTTTTAAGATGTTTGCCTCCCTGTTCAACTTTGTAAGACACCCGTAATCCGTAAAGACCCGGTGTCAGCTCCTGGCCTTTAAAATATTGTCAATCAATACTGCAACGATGATCACAAGACCTTTTACAAGTATCTGTACGGGATACTGGGCGCCGAGCAGTGACATCCCGCTGGCCAATATAGCCATAATAAGTGCGCCGCCTAAAGTACCGAAAACATTTCCGTAACCGCCTGATATGGCGGTGCCGCCGAGAATAACAGCCGATATCGCGTCAAGCGGCAGATCGGCAGCGATGGCCGGAAGGCCGGTGCTCATAAGCGCGGCAAGTATCAAACCTGACATAAACGCAAAAACAGCATTGATTATGTATGTACTGAATTTAATAAAATTAACGTTCATGCCGGCAACCCTGGCCGCTTCCAGGTTGCCTCCGATCGCCCGTATGTAAAAACCGTATTTTGTCTTTCTGAACAGCAGCCAGGTAGATCCGAAAAACACTGCCATTATCAGAATGGGTGCGGGTATTACATTGAACAGCAGGCCGTTTCCGAATATCTGCACGAAGATCTCACTCACGATCGGCACGGGCCTGCCGCCAGTAAAAACCAGCGCGACTCCTCTGTATATGTTCATTGTAGCAAGAGTTACAAGGAACGGTTCTATTTTTCCTTTAACAACGATCACCCCGTTTATAGATCCCAGGATCATTGCTATAATAAGGCAAAGTATTATGGCAAGGACCAGAGGTACCCCCATACCGAGGATCAATGCCAGGGACACTCCGACTATGGCAGCTGTACCTCCCACCGAAAGATCCAGCCCTCCGAGAGTGATCACAAACGTCATACCGAAAGCGGTTATTGCCACATAGCTCATGCGCTTCAGCATATTGAGCAGATTTGTCGGGTGTATAAAGATGTTGTTTATGATCGTAAAAACAGCCACGAGCAATAAAAGAATAAATATAGTCCTGTACTTAATTACTATGTCAAATACAGAAAACCTTCTTCTATGGGTTTGGACTCCGGCGATACCCGGCATTTATTTTTCCGTTTATTTTGTTAAAATATTTGAATCTTTAAGTGCCGCAAGCGACATTATTAATTCCTGCGAAGCCTCTTCCTTACCGATGATACCTTTCATTTCACCTTCACGTATTACCAAAATTCTGTCCGCGATGCTTATGAGCTCGGGCATCTCAGATGAAACCATTATTATGGCCGCGCCTCTGGCTGCAAGTTCACCGGCTATTGAGTATATCTCCGTTTTAGCTCCTATATCAATACCTCTTGTGGGTTCATCAAAAAGAATTATATCCGGATCAAATTCCAGCCATTTTGCGAGAGCAACCTTCTGCTGGTTGCCTCCGGAAAGCGTGTTCACGATCTGCTCGAGCCTGTTCAGTTTGATATCCAGGGTCTTTTGCTGCTTTTTGGCTATGTCCAGCATGTGTTTCCAGTTCAGATAACCAAAAGTCGATTTCTCCTGCGCGTTTATCAAATTAATATTTTCCATTACCGACAGACACAGCACAAGCCCGGATTTTTTTCTATCCTCGGTTATGAAAGCGATCCTGTTTTTAATCGCATTCAGCGGGCTTTTCGGGTTGAACTCTTTGCCCCGTAAATATATTTTACCGCCTGTGATCGGGCGCATGCCGAAAAGAGCCTCTAAAATTTCTGTGCGTTTGGAGCCGACAAGGCCGCCGATGCCGAATATTTCGCCCTTTCGTACGTCAAAGGAAATGTCCTTAAATGTGTTTTCACTTGTAAGCCCTTCTACACGCAATACCGGCTCGCCGATCTCTACATCTCTCTTCGGATAAACGTTTGTCAGCTCCCTCCCAACCATCATGTTTATAAGGTCCTGCTCGTCAACATCGTCATTGTTCACGGTCCCCACAAGATCCCCGTCCCGAAGAACCGTAATTCTGTCCGCTATGCCGTCTATTTCGTGCAGCCGGTGGGAGATATAAATTATGGTGACCCCGCTGTCTCTTAATTTTTTTATGATCGTCATCAATTTATCGGCGTCTTTCTGCGAGATCGAGGAAGTCGGCTCGTCCATCAAAATGACCCGGGCATCAGAGATTATGGCCTTTGCTATTTCCACTACCTGCTGCTGGGCGATGGACAATTCCTTTACAAGGTGGCCGGGGTTGATATCTGTCTGGTCAAGCTGTTCAAGAGCCTTTGAAGCGATATCCTTGTATTCCCTGTTCTTTAAGAATACACCCTGAAAATTTCCCTGTTTATCGATCACCAGGTTTTCAGCCACGGTCATTAGAGGGCACAGTGTAAGCTCCTGATATATAGTATGGATCGAGGCGTCAAGAGCATCTTTTGGTTTTTTAAACTGGATGACCCTGCCCTCGATCTTTATCTCGCCGCCCTTGTCCGGTTGATAATAACCGTTTAAAATTTTAATCAGTGTGGATTTTCCGGCGCCGTTTTCACCCAGCAAAGCATGTACCTCGCCTTTTTTTAAAACAAGATCAATGCCCCGCAATACATTTACACCGGAAAAAGTTTTTCCGATGTTCTTTAGTTCGAGCAAGTGATCGTCCAAACTACACAGACCCCTCGTAAATTTCAAAACGACACAGCTTTTTATCTGCCCATCACAATGACGCGTCTATCATCGCATCGACTTTTATTTCATCATATTTCATTCCAAACATACTGTACGCATAATCAAACATTTTAGAAATTTGGCTGCCCTCTCTGCTTAGAAGCTCATAATCCTCTTTGTCCATTTTCCAGCCTACTGAATTTAAATTATCATGAAGCTGAGCAATATTTTTACTTCCTACAATAGCGGAAGTTATACCTTTCTGATTTATTACCCAGTTTATTGCGATTTGAGCCGGGGTTTTATTATATTTTTCAGATAATCTATCCTGGATCTTTATTATTTTTAACGCCCCTTTAAAAGCATCTTCTTTAAAAAGCAGTGTGAAATGCCTTATATCCCCCTCTCTTTTCGGGATATCGTCTAGAGACCTGATCTTTCCGGTAAAGAGCCCCTGTCCGAGGGAAGAATAGGTCAGCACACCGATATTGTTTTTTTTACAGACATCCAGTATACCTTCATCCTCGATCTCTCTCCACAAAAGGTTATAGGCCGGCTGACAGCAGGCAATATATGCTGAAGAAGCAGCTTTTGTGAGCTGCTCTGCTGAGAAATTGGAGACCCCGATATGCCTTATTTTTCCTTTATCTTTTATCCCAGCCATGGCCCCTATGGTATCTTCAACAGGTATATCAGTATCGGGGTAATGAACAAAATACAGGTCTATATAATCCAGGCCCATCCTTTTTAAACTAATGTCCACGCGCTTCGGTATTTTCTTTGGGTCTGCCCCGCCCTTTGACGCGACTATTACCTTATCTCTGATTTTTTTTATGGCTTTGCCTACTATGATCTCTGAATCATCGTACCCGATAGCTGTATCTATTATGTTTATTCCGCTGTCCACTGCCGTGTCTATCACTTTATAAATATCAATTTCCGGGACTTTACCCCAAAATCTCTCACATCCATACTGCCATGCTCCCAGAGTTATCACACTTATTTCAAGATCTGTTTTCCCCAGTTTTCTGTACTCCATCCGGTATTCTCTCTCCTTAATGTAATTCTCTTAAAATTCTCTTAATCTCCCGCTGTCTCCATCTTATTAAAGGGCCAACGTGTAATTTTTTTTTCAACCATACTACAAAAATCAGGATTGTCTGTCAAGACAAATGTTTCTCCGTCGGGTTTCTCTGTAGATCGGTCTTACA
>DRHN01000475.1 GCA_011049595.1 Spirochaetota bacterium
ATCTATTATATTCTCATTATCATTTATTGCATGCTCTGATGAGGCAGCAATAGAAGAAACTATATCCGCATGGGAAAAGGCAATTGACGATAAAAACGAATCTGATTTCAAAGCAACATTAAGCCCAGACAGTGATTTGTATGTGGATGTTGATTTAAAAGTTGAGGAACTATTTGCTACTTATTTTCATCTTTATGATGTTGAATATGCAAATTTAGACATCGATATTGACAAGCCGTACGCAGATGTATTACCAGGTACATCTATTTATTACGATGCCGATGATGCAAACATATCTTTTAATAAGCCTTCAAAATTTAAAATGAAAAAAGAAGAAGGTTTTCTTTCCTCCATTTCGCCTGATTGGAAGGTTTACAAATACTGGGATGACGATAACGGTGATGGAATATTTGATGACAACACCGAATACCTATGGAAAAAGCTACAAAGTCAAAAAAAATAATCCTATAAGCATCAATCCATAACCGTGCCGCCCTCGATTTCATCCACCAGCGCTGAAAAAAGCGTCACAACATCCTGATTTGATTTTAAAAGTCTCTTTGACAGGATCTGGGCGATCTGGCGGGTGATCAAAAGGGCAATATAGGCCTCCTGTTCTCCAAACTCCAGGAACTTTTTCCTGTTTGTCATCAGAAGAGTGCTGTCAACTTCCGCGGTAACTGTGGCCGAACGTTTATCATTTAAAAGAAGACCTATCTCCCCGAAAAAGACATGCTGTTGGGCACTTAATTTCACGACAGTATAGGCCTCGTTTTGAAGTGTGTTTTTCAGTATCAGGACTGAACCGGTTTTAATAATGTAAAGCTCATCCCCCTCATCGCCTTCTTTGATAATAACGTCGCCTTTTTTTGATATCTTCTCACTGAACAGCCCTTCTATTTTTTCCAATACTTCGATGTTATCCTTGAAATCCTTAAAAAGGACGATATTCCTCAGTTTAGAAAGATTTTCGGAAAGGGTTTCTGAAATTTTCTCAGAAAGGTTTTCATCCATTTGCGTTGCTCTCCTGGCTTATCCTTCAACACTCATCCGGGGCACGACTATGGCCCTGGAATTGTTTTTTATTATGTAATCATCCCCCGGGTTGAGAACAGGGTGATTGGGGGTAATTTTTTTCACGCTCTGGAGATTTTCCACAAGTTTAGAAATGTCCGGCGTTTTTTGAGCCTCCGACAGCGCTTCTTTTTTCCTGTCGTATATTTTTCCCGTGTGTTCCAGCAAACCTATTACTATATCCTCTTTCGAGTCCTTGAGAAAAGCTGATAATTCGGCAAAGGACTTGCCAATAAATCGATCGGGGAATACAGATGTGTCGAGGCATTTTCTCTTCGGGCTCAACAGTTCCGAAGCAATATGGGATATCCCCGACGCGCTTGCGGCGTTAGCTATCAGCACCTTGTTCAACTCTCTTGTCAGTATGATCTCGTCGCAGTTCGCCAGTTTGAGGTATTTCATGAACTTCTCGTCAATGAGCTCGGCACAGGTGTAAATATTTTTGTTCAGCGAATCTATAGTAATAACTGCCATAACCGTCCGTGAATCAACTTCCTGCGCTGAGTACTGCCTGCTCACATCCGCCAGCACAAGCGCTGTTTCCGCACTTTTCACGTTCGCCCTATGTAGGACTTTTTCATCGATGTAATCGCCTTTCAGATACTTGAGATATTTGAACTTGGGTATAGACCTGATGTGGTCCACTTTTTCCGGGTCGGCTTCGCTTATCAGAACGATGTCTGATGCTTTTAAACGGGGATTGACCCTGAGAATATTATCGAGTATGTTTTCCAGCTCGTTTTTCCAGCCGCATAAAATAAAATGCCCCTTCATCTTTTCAAGCACGATTAGACCTCCTCTTGCCTTAATCTGTTTATCAACAAGGAATGAAGCGATCCTACCGGTAACAATACCTACCGTAGCAACACCCAGCACCATCATCAAAATTCCGACAAACTTACCTCCGACTGTTACTGGATATTTGTCGCCATAACCCACAGTTGTAATTGTGACTATGGTCCACCAAACCGAGTCCCACAAAGATTCAAAACCTTCGTTTACCCCTATCTCAAAAAAATACGCCCCGAATGAGCTCACCGCGAGTATGCCGATTACTATAAGGGCCATGGTCACATTGTTGTTGTTTCTAATTCTCTCAGATATATCGGAAATAGTAAGCTTTCTTTTTTTATCGTTTTTTTCTTTTAACGCTAAACCTTTAATTGTTTTCATAAAGACAAACCTCTCCGATACTGAAAACTGCCCACGGTTTCATAATTGGCCCCAAACAGCAACTATCCGCTTATTACAAACGATCTCTTTCAGATATTAGAGACTAATTTTCTGTGCATATCGAATACCTTTCTCAATGCAAGACTTAATTCTTTTTGTACGCCGTATAGTTCATCGTACTTTTCAGCCGACCCCTTTTGGGGCTCTTTTCGGGTATCTTCCTGTAATTTCACAAAGGAATCCGTCAGTTCGGAAACCTTGATTTTTTGCCCATTGTAGTTCGAAAAACACCACATAGCCTGTATCGCCGCTCCAAATCCAGCTGCTTCAACTATTTCCATGGTAACCGTCTGCACATTAAATATATCGGCAGATATCTGCTGCCATACACTACTTTTACTCCCCCCGCCGGTCAGCCTGATATCAGAGGGCTTTATGCCCTCACTCATCATGCTTTCCAGACCGTACCTCAACCCGAGAGTCACCCCTTCCATTGCGGCCCTGGCAATATAAGACCTGTTCAGGGTAAACTCATTTACCCCGAAATACACGCCTGTTCCGGATGGGACATTCGGTGTTCTCTCTCCTGCAAAATATGGCAGAAGTACAAGCCCTCCTGATCCCGCGGGCGCTTCCAGAACAACGGATTCGAGCTCCCGGTTATCCATTGAAAATAAATTTTTTACAAGCTCGGTGGCAACCGTCACGTTCATCGTGCACGCCAGAGGCAGCCACCCTCCTGTGCTGTCACAGAAGGCAGAAAACTCTCCGCTGGAATCAACTACAGGAAACTCCGAAAACGCGTAAATTGTGCCGGATGTCCCGAGACTTACTGTCACCACTCCGGGCCGGGTGTTTCCGGTTCCGATAGCGCCCATCATGTTGTCCCCGCCGCCTGAGCTCACTATAATATTTGAATTGGGCGAAAACCCGAGCTCTGCCAGCACATCCTTCCGTACAAAGCCGGACGGGGCTTCGCTCCCGATAACAGGAGGCAGATACCCGGCAAGATCAATGTCAGCATCTATGGCTTTCAGAACATTTTCTGCCCATAATTTTCTTTTTATATCAAAAAAAGCTGTTCCTGATGAGTCGCCGGCTTCCATTTTCTTATTACCGGTCAGATATAAATTTATGTAATCGTGAGGCAGGAGGATCGTTCTCAGTTTTTTATAATTGTCGGGCTCATTTTCTTTCAGCCACAGCACCTTTGGCGCGGTATATCCCGGGAGAATATTATTTCCTGTATACTCAATTGCTTTTTCTTCACCTCCAAGTCTTTCCAATATTGTCCTGCACTGACCCTCGGTAGACGTGTCGTTCCAGAGCTTTGCATTCCGGATAACGGAATCTTTTTTATCAAGAGGCACAAATCCATGCTGCTGCCCTGATATTCCTATTCCTTTCACTGCGGTTTTTTCCACACCTGTGCTCTCGAGCACCGATTTGATAGTGTTTTTCACCGCTTTGACCCACAATGCAGGGTCCTGTTCCCTTGTCCCATCGGCCTTCTCTATAAGCGGATACTCTTCACGTGCGCTGCCCAGTACATCCCCGGTTTGCCCGCTGCATAATACGGTTTTAGTACCCTGGGTCCCTACATCAACACCTAAAAAACAGCCCTCCAGACTTTGTTTTCCCATCAGCTTTCTCCTTATCATTTAATTTAAAATTATTTTATCAACAGAATACAGGTTTTTTTAGGTCATAGATGCCCTGTTAAAAAATAAAATAAAGTAAAAAATACGTAGATTTTATTTGAATATATATTTACAATAATTTATACTTATTTTAACAGATAAAATACAGAAAACAGGATGTAAAGTGGAAACTTTAGATTACGAGGAAACAACAGAGGATTTAAAGAAACGTATATACGGTTTGAACTCGATGATCGACATCGGGAAAAATCTCAGCTCCGATCTAAAGCTCGGCGGTCTCCTCACGGCTATAATTCTTGCCTGCGGCGGTCAATTTCAGTCTTCCGATGCAATTATACTTTTATACAAGGAAAAAGAAGAAAACCCCGGCTTCTACAATGCAAAAGATGAAAATGAAATTAAAATTGAATTCCCTGAACCCTTTATTGAATTTGTCAACAAAGCCCGGGAGACATTTGAAAAAGATAAATTAAAAAATATATCCGGGCTTAAAGGAGCGTTCAATATTTTCAAAAAAATGGAGGTCGAGTTGGTAGTCCCGCTCAGCTGTAAGGGTAAGGTCAACGGTATTCTGTGCTTAAAGAAAAAAGAGGAAGGGTTCGGGTCGAATTATTCGGAAGATGAAAAACAGCTGATGGGCATAATGGCGGGATTCGCCTCGGTTGCTATAGAAAACGCGCGTCTATTCAAAAGGGCGACGCATGACATAAAAACAGGGCTTTTCAACCACGGTTATTTTCAGAACAGGCTCATTGAGGAGATCGACCGAACAGAAAGATTTCAAACAGACCTCAGCGTAATGATAATTGACCTGGATCATTTTAAAAGCATTAATGACACTTACGGCCACATGGTAGGTGACCAGGTCCTGATAAAAGTTGCGGAAACAATTAAGAGTCACATCCGGGGATTCGATATACCCGCGCGGTTCGGGGGAGAAGAGTTCACCATTATCCTTCCGGAAACCAACAGTAAAGACGCGATTAATGTGGCAGAGAGGCTTAGAACGAATATTGAAAAGTGCAAGTTCAGCGCGCCCAGGGACAGCAGCGGTGAACCCGTAAAGTTCAAAGTCACGGCGAGTATCGGTGTCGCGAGCTATGTAGATTCCTGCGATATGACAGATGATATACTTCTTGACCGCTCGGACCAGGCGCTTTACTACGCGAAAAAGCATGGAAGAAATCAAAGTGTTATTTTCGAAAATATTTCC
>DRHN01000476.1 GCA_011049595.1 Spirochaetota bacterium
CCATAAAAACATCCCGGACGAATTCATGATCGAGGCGTGCCGGGTGGTTAGGGAGAAGAATGCCATCCCGCAGTTCCTGAATGACGAACTGTTCGTCCCTTCTATGGTTTCGCGGGGGGTCCCTTTGGAGGAAGCCCGGTGCTACGCCTGTGTGGGGTGCGACGAGATGTGCGTCGCCGGAAAAACAGGCGGGGCCATGTTCGTGTACATCAGCATGGCAAAAGTGTTCGAGCTGGCCATAAACAACGGGCGATGCAGGCTGTGCGGCACACAGATGGGGCCTGAAACAGGCGACCCTGCCGGGTTCACCTCTATCGAGGATATCCTCGCAGCGTTCCAAAAACAGCTCGTGCATTTCAACCATCACGCAGCGGTTTGCCTCAACACAGAGGCGCTGGTCCATTCAAAAGTCATGCCCGTACCTTTTTTGTCGTCCACGCTCGAGGGGTGTGTCGAAAGAAGCATCGATATGACCGCAGGCGGAACGGATTATTACTGGACATCTCTAATAGCGATCGCGGGTATGAGTAATGTTGGTGACTCGCTGGCTGCCATAAAAAAGCTCGTTTTCGAAGAAAAAAAGATCGGCATGCCCGCCCTCATTGAAACGTTGGATAAAAACTTCGAAGGCCACGAAAGCATGCGGCAGATGCTGATCAACAAGGCCCCCAAGTTCGGGAACGACACAGACTATGTAGACGACCTCACTGTAAAAGCAGTGGACATGGCCTATAAAGAATCCCAGAAATACTCAGACCCCCGGGGGGGGAAACTGTCAAGCTCGATATGGCCGGCCTACCTGACGGTCACGGCGCACGTACAGTTCGGACAGTCGGTCGGGGCCCTGCCCGACGGAAGGCTGGCAGGAGAGCCCCTGAACGACGGCATTTCACCAAGCCAGGGGATGGATGTGATGGGTCCGACAGCGGCCATGAACTCCGTTACAAAAATCAACCAGTTCGAGTCGACGGGCGGGATGATATACAACATGAAGTTCAGCCCCGACGCTCTTTCCGGTGAGGAGGACCTGAAAAGGCTCACGGACCTTATAAAAGCCTACTTCGCTAAAGGGGGCGGCCAGGTGCAGTTCAATATCACCTCTTCCAAAACTCTAAAGACAGCTCAGAAGGTACCCGAAAAACACAAGAACCTGATGGTCAGAGTGGTAGGGTACGCGGCTCTATTTGTGGAGCTGAGCACAGCGGTGCAGGATGATCTTATAAAAAGAACACAGTACACTCACTGCGGGTGATCAAACGGCCGGTGATTCACATCGGGACATCGAAGCGCTGGCATAATGAAAGAACCTGTATTTTTCACCTCTCAGGATCTATCCACCCCTCACGGCACTTCAAAACAGCGGAGTAAAGCGCAAAGTGGCGGCCTATCAGGTCCCGGTACTGTTCATGTTTTCCCATGTCCGGGATAAAGGTTTTTCCAAGTGCCACCATTCTCCCGGCACCTTCCTCTATGGAGACGAACCTGCCTGCGGCCGCTCCTGCACATATTGCCGCTCCGAGGGCCGAGGCTTCCGTCATGGCAACGACCTTGACCTCTCTGCCTGTCATGTCCGCTTTCAGCTGGACCCATTCAGGGGACCGTGAACCGCCTCCTGTGGCCCGGATCTCCCTTATATCGATCCCTGATTCTTCAAAACTTTTTATGTTGAACAGCAGGTCGTACCCGATACCCTGCACAACTGCCCTCAATATATCATACCTGTCGGTACCCAGTTCCAGTCCCGCAAGAACTCCCCTTGCCCGGGGGTCCAGCCACGGTGTACCCGCGCCTGTAAAATGAGGCAGCGCCTGGACCCCTCCGGACCCTTCATTCAGCCTGCTGAACATCATATCGAATACATCTTTACCGCTCCGGGCGGCTTCTTCGACTTCGGCCGTGAACATGGTATCCCTGCACCACTGCACTATCGAGCCCGCGTTAAACCAGGCAAATGCGGCCCAGAGGCCATCGGGCCCGTGCGGGTACAGAGCCAGTTTGTTGTCTGCCAGAATCTTTGTATCGACCCTTTTTCGCCTCTGCGCGCCAACTCCGACAATGACGCACTCAAAGGTGCCTGTGTTGTCCGAGACTATTCCGTCACCTACCGCTCCCGAACCCACAGCCGAGCAGATCTGATCGTGCCCGCCGGTTGCGACAATGATCCTCCCGGACAGCCCTGTTTCGCCGGCCGCCCGCGCCGAGATCTTTCCGACCGCGCTGCCTGAAGGCCGAATTTCAGAAAGTCTTTCGATGCCGAGCCCGAGCCGGTCGAGCATAGCCGGCCACCATTGTTTTGACATGGTATCGAACATCATTGTCCGCGCGGCTGTAGACCAGCTCATCACGGGCCGTCCGGTCAGCCTGGCAATGACAAAATCTTCGGTACACATGAAACGTGCCGGAATTTTTTCCCCGGTGTCCCGCGCTGCAATTACCCACGCTATTTTTGTTGCGGTGTTCATAGTATGGGCCGGCATGCCTGTTGCGTTGAATATGGTTTCATACCCAAGCTGATCAATCAGCCTGCCGCACTCCTCACCCGACCTCGTGTCAAAGGCCAGGATAGCGTTGCCTGCGGGTTCGAAATCAACATCCGCAGTAATGAGTGTGTCCCCCATTGCCGTTACGGAAATAGCCTCGATCGGGTCCTTCTTTACTTTTGACGCAGCTTCCCTGCAGACCTCGCAGACTGCCCTCCAAAGCCTGCCCGGGTCTATTTCCTGTTTATTTTTATCCGATATAAGCGGATACTCCCTGAAAGCGGTAGCCAGTTTCTTTCCGGATTCGTTGAAGACAATAAGACGGCTTACGGTCGTGCCTACATCGAGACCACCCAGGCTCATATTTCAGTACCTCCGGTTCGATTCGCAAAATTTCCATCATGACTTTCATTCTATACTTCACAATCTCTTTTTGCCTGCAAGTTCCCTGTATTCGTTCCCTTTTTCAATCCCCTTTTAAGCCGCTGCTCAGCCTCTCGTAAAAAGGCTCGAGTCTGCCGGTGAGCTTATATATGGATTTCAACAGTGCGTCCTTTGTGGTCCCGGCTAGATGGGATGTGACGGTAACATTCTCGAGCTGCAATATCGGGTCTGCCATGTCGACCGGCTCTTGCCAGAAGACATCGAGAGCGGCCCCGGCTATGGAATTAGAGCGAAGCGCAGTATAAAGCGCGTCTTTATCTATCACAGCAGCCCGGGCAGTGTTTATTAAATAAGCCGTGGGTTTCATCAAAGAGATCTGGGCTTTCCCGATCATGCGTTTGCTCGAACCGCTTAAATTAGTGTGGATCGATATAATATCCGATTCGGACATAAGACGGTCGAGCTCGACCTTTTGCGCCCCGAGACCGCGAATCGCCTCTTCAGAAACATAGGGGTCATAGACGATTATTTCAACGCTAAAATTCATTAGCTTTAAAGCTACTTTTTTCCCGATTTCGCCAAAACCCACAAGGCCTATTGTTTTCCCGGCCAGCTCGAAACAGAACGAGAAATTACCAAAATATTTAGTCCATCTTCCTTTTCTGATATCTTCATGCGCCCGTGCGATATTTCTCGTTTCCGCGATCATGAGACCTATGGTGTATTCCGATACAGAGTCGGCGAGCCTGCCGGGTAAATTTATGACCGGGATACCCCGTTCTTCTGCGGCAACAGTGTCTATGTTTGACAAACCTGTCCTCATTGTAGCTATTACCTCGAGGTTCTTTGAAGAATCGATAAGTTTTTTTGAGACAGGGCAAAAGTGCACGATCAGGATATCCGCGTCGGGCACAAGGTCCCACAATATGTCAGGAGGGTCTTCTGCTGGAGGGCCTTTTTCCTCAACACGGATATTTCTCAGGTTCAGCTCTTCGAGGTCCCCTGCCTCCCAGTCAAGCACCTTGTAGGATGCGCCATATTTGCGGGCGATCCTGTCAAGTTCCTGGGTGCAGGTTTGGGAGGGGGATAAAAAGATCACCGACCAGTACTATTTTCAAAAGAACCGTTCCCCTGCAGTGTATTTGCTACCCGATCATTGTAATTCAAAAAGAAGAAGCCGCCCTGCGCCTTATAATTATCTGGTCTACCATTGCCCTGTCGGAAAGTGACAATAAGAACAGCACGGTCTCGGCAATATCTTCTTTTTTTATCAGCACGGACGCGTCAAGGTCGGGGCGGGCCTGCCGGATGAGTTCGGTATCGACACCGCCGGGAAGGATGGCGGAAACCCGTATACCGTGCTCCTGGACTTCAGAAGCAAGTGACTTGGTAAGGCCCATTACACCATGCTTGCTTGCCGCGTAAGCCGACTGGTCCTTATACCCCTTGAAGCCCTGCATGCTTGAAATATTTATGATATAACCGCTTTTTGCCGGTATCATCAGCTTGAGTGCCTTCTGGCAGCAGAGGAACACGCCCCTTAGATTGACATTTATGATCTTATCAAAATCAGCTATAGAAAATTCAGACAGCCTGCCGAATGTCCCAACAGCAGCGTTGTTTACAAGCACATCCAGTTTACCATATTTTTCCGTGATCAGCTTAAAAAGATCCGACAGGTCTTTCTCTTCCGATATATCCGCTCTAACAGCTTCAGCTTTCCCGCCGGATAACATGATCTCGTTTTCTAATTTGTGAAGCACCACTTCATTCCGGGCAGTCAAGACAACGCGCGCGCCCCTGCCGGCAAGCGCCGTGCTTATACTGCGGCCGATACCGCGGCTTGCCCCTGTGACGAGAACCACCTGATCCTGTAATCCCTCGAGAATGATCATTTAACAATAGTCCAATATAAATAGTACAAACAATATTTGCCGTTGCTGTGCTTTAGTTTTTTCGCAGATATTCAATCAATCTTACACACAAGACCGCAGGATTCGATCAAGGTTTTCAATTGAGCTACCTTTTCCTCTGACAGTTCCGCGTCTTCCCCGAGGCCGTACTCCTTATCGAGCATCCCGTACTTTGATTTCCCGAGCTCGTGGTAGGGGAGCAGGTCTATCTCTTTTACGGACACCAGGCTCAGCACAAACTCCCCTATCTTCCTGATCTCGTCCTCTTTGTCATTGAATCCCGGGATAAGAGGCACCCGTATGATCATCTCTTTCCCGGTAGAAGCGATGTAGCGGGCATTCTCGAGTATTATCCGGTTTGAGGCACCCGTAAATTTTTTATGCATTTCATCGTCAATACATTTGATGTCATATAGAACCAGGTCCAGGTATTCCAGTAGATCATCGAGTTTTTTCCTGTCGGTCACGTACCCGCATGTCTCAATTGCGGTGTGAATATATTTTCCTTTACACTCTTTCAGCACTGCCAGGAGGGTCCTGTACTGCACGGTGGGCTCGCCGCCCGAAAAAGTCACCCCGCCGCCTGACCGGATATAAAAAGGCATGTCTTTACCGATCTCATCGACCAGTTCCTCTTTTGATATCTGCCTCCCGTAGATCTGCCGGGCCCTGTAAGGGCAGACATTTTCACACGTCCCGCATATTATACACTTCACTCTGTCGGTAATTATGGTGCCGTCCTCCGTTATAGCTATAGCCCCTTCAGGGCAGACTTCCACGCACTTTCTGCACTGGCGGCACCTTTTCTTCAATAATCCAAGCTCGGGGGTCTTACTCTGAGACTCGGGGTTTGAGCACCAGGCGCATTTAAGCGGGCACCCTTTAAAAAAGACTACAGTCCTGATGCCGGGCCCGTCATGTATAGAATAGCTCTGAATATTGAACACGACCCCTTCGCCGGCAAGACTTTTATTTTCGTTTTCCGTAACCTTTCCCATCTAAAATCCTTTGTCGACTAACTGCAAGCAAAACCCGTTTTCTTTTATCGCCTGTACCATGACCTGTGCGAAAAAGTATGTGCCGGTACTGCGGTTCCTAAAAACCATGCTTGACAGCTTTTTTTTACATTTCGGCCTCACACCGTCATCTGCTCTGTCCTGTTGATAATGTCATCCTGCAGCTTCGGGTCAAGCGTGGTAAACAGGGCGCTGTAGCCGGCAACCCTGACCATGAGATCGGGGTAATCTTCCGGTTTCTTTTTCGCCTCGCGGAGCGTTTCGCAGTCTACAATGTTGAACTGCACGTGCATGCCTTTCAGATCTCCGAGAAACACACGTATAAGCGCTGAAAACTTTAACCGTCCGGCATCATCCTGGAGCAATAGCGGGGAAAACTTCATATTGAACAGGTTCCCGCCCGAGCATAGGATATTCGGTATCCTGGCCACACTCTTCATCGTGCTCAGCGGGCCGCTGGTATCCATGCCCTGTGCCGGGGAAGTGGTGTCGGCTGTGGGCATCCGGGCTTTACGTCCGTCCGGAGTGGCTCCCACTGTCAAACCGAAAGGTATGTTGGCGGACACCGTGCTGCATGACGCATGCCAGATACCTCCCTTAGGCCCTTTCCCGTATCTTGTCGTTTTATATTTCGGTAATGTTCTGCAGAACAGGTCGAGCACCCCTGCTGTGAGCGAGTCAGCGAAATCTTCATCATTTCCGTACTTGGGGGCTTGAAGGAGCATCTGCCTTATCTCTTCCCCCGCGGGCCGGGTGGTGCTGTCGTTAAAATCGGTGTCCAGAGCGTGGAGCAGCTGTCCGCCGGTCAGTTTTTTTTCCTCAAACACGAGCTTTTTTATAGCAGCAAGCGAATCACCGGTATTTGCCAGCCCGACGATGAGAGGGCCGCAAAAGTCATATACTGCCCCGCCCTGTTTGATAGTCTTCCCCCTTTTTACGCAGTCATCCGTAAAACAGGAAACAAAGGGGTTCGGTGACATTACCTCCATGGATGTGTCTATGATAGTGTCCATGACAATCTGCTGGTTTATATAATAGCGGGCCTGACTTTCCCAGCTTTCCATCACTTCTTCAAAAGATGAAAAAGAGGACAGGTCTTTGTCTAGCGGCATTAGGTTGTGCCCTGTTGAGGGGTCTTTTCCCCCGTGCACAACAAGCTCGAGTATCTTGAGGATGCTTATAAAGGCGGCGCCGTTCGGTCGGTAGGTCTGCTTACCCTCGACACTCGGCTCCACACAGCCCACCACCGACCAGTTGACTGCATCTTCATACGCGATGCCCCTGTTTACAAGTGCGGGGATAACACACTCGTCACTGTACAGTGCCGGCTGCCCGCCGCCGGTACTTATTACATCGATCGCAGCCTGCAGGAGCTCCTCGCTTGTCCCGTCAAAGAACCTGAATGAAATAGAAGGCACGGTGAGCCTGACAGCTTTCTGCACCCCAAGCATCATAAAAGACAGCTCGTTCGCTGCATCAACACCTCCGTACAACTGCCCGCCGATCGTGATGTTTTCGAAGACCTGGTACCCGAGAAAAAATCGCGTGCTGTCCCAATCACGAATCTTGTTCGCGGTAAACAGTTTCAGCCAGAAACACTGAAGCAGCTCGGCTGCCTGCCCGGCTGTCAGATCTCCGTTTTCAACATCCTTTTTAAAAAAAGGATAAAGAGTCTGATCAAGCCGGCCCAGGGACATGGAATGCCCGTTTGTTTCTATCTGCAGGACAGCCTGCACGAACCATATCGACTGGAGGGCCTCCTGAAAACTGCCCGCAGGGTTGCAGGGCACCCTCCCGCACACCTCGCTTATCTTCTCGAGCTCTTTCCTGCGGCCGGGGTCACTCTCCCACCCGGCAAGCTCCCGCACATACCCGCTATACCTCCCCGAATATGTTTTCACAGCCTCCAGGGTCACCAGGGCCGAATCATAAAAAAGTTTCTTGTTGATATTGCCGGGTACGGACAGGTCGAGTTTCCAATTTTCCGACTTTATCTCCTCTATTATACCTTTTACACCCTGCCGGAGCAGTTTTTTGAAATTTACAGTTATGTGCCCGTCCCCTCCCTGAAGCAGCCGGTAGCTGTCTATCACACCCATTTCCCACGCCTTCTTCGTTTCTTCGGTCAGCATGGATTTAACCCGCTCGCAGTGGGTCTTTCCGTGCCAGGCGGGGAAAAGGGCCTTTAATTCCTGCCGGGTCTCCTCCTTTATTACAAACCTGTCCCCGGGCCTCTCATCGAAATGATATGGTCTACCTTCGAGCTCTCTCTCTATCCACTCGACCTCGTATTCCGGAAAAAGCTCAACGCCGCGCGGGTGTTTGGAGGTGTTGCCCACTATAAGCTCCCGCTCCAGTATGTAGATGCTCATGTTCTCAAGCATCGTACGCAGGGCTTTGGCCCTTCTCATTATCATTGGCTCGGGTTCGGTCTCTCTGTAGCTTTTTGTGTAGTACCTCATGCGCTCGGAGGAAATTTCCGGCACTGTTTTTAAAAGATAATCCCTGAGGTTTTCAACCCTCGGGGTCTTCGTTTCACCGGCCTTTTTAAAGGAAGCGAGGTCGAATTTTCCGCCATTAATAAATTCAAGCTGCCCTTTCTTTATATGTTTATTCATCGATCATCTCCTGATGATTCATCGTCTGAATTTAATAGCTATCTCCAGATCACTACACCGTTGCCAGCTCGGTTCTCGCTATTATATCCTCCTGCAGGTCCGGATCGAGAGACGTGAACAGGGCGCTGAACCCCGCGACCCTCACAAGAAGATCGGGATACTTTTCAGGCCTCTTTTTGGCGTCCTTCAAGGTGCCTGCATCTACTATGTTAAACTGCATATGCATCCCTTTCAGATCGCCCAGATACGTCCTTATCAGCGAAGAAAACTTCAGCCTGCTGGCATCATCCTGGAGCACCAGCGGTGAGAACTTCATGTTGAACAAGTTCCCTCCTGTGCACAGCAGGTTGGGTATCTTTCCCACGCTCTTGATGGTGGCCAGAGGTCCGTTCCTGTCCATGCCCTGTGACGGGGAGGTGGTGTCCGCTGTCGGCATTCCGGCTTTTCTCCCATCCGGTGTGGCACCAACCTGTTTACCGAAGGGTATATTCCCGGATACCGTGCTGCATGAAGCGAGCCACATCCCGCACTCCGGCCCCCTGCCGTACCTGGTTGTTTTGTACTTTGGATACTCCCTGCAGAAAAAATCCAGTACTTCAGCTGTTATGCTGTCCACGTAGTCGTCATCATTTCCATATTTTGGGGCATCGATAAGCATCTGCCTTATTTCTTCACCTGAAGGTTTTGCTGCCGTGTCCTCGAAATTCGTGTCAAGAGCGTGGAGCAGCTGATCACCGGTGAGTTTTTTTTCTTCAAATATCAGCTTTTTTATCGCCGCAAATGAATCCCCCACGTTTGCCAGCCCGACGATAAGAGGACCGCAGTAATCGTAGGCTGCTCCCCCCTCTTTTAGTGTTTTTCCCCGCTTTACGCAGTCATCAACCAGACAGGAGGCAAAAGGGTCAGGCATCATTTCTTCCCTGTTGATATCGATTATGTTGTCCCCCGCCATCTGATGCTTAGTGTAGAAAGCCGCCAATTTTTCCCAGTTGTCCATCATTTCTTCAAATGAGGAAAAGGATGTGATGTCTTTATCTATCGGGAAGAGGTTGTACCCTGTTTTCGGATCCTTTCCCCCGTGCATCAAAAGCTCGAGCATTTTCAAGATGCTGACAAACGCCGCGCCGTTCGGCCTGTTCGTCTGCTTTCCCTCGATCGTGGGTTCAACACATCCCACGACAGACCAGTTCACTGCGTCCTCGTAGGGCACTCCCCTCATAAGCATCGATTGGATCATGCACTCGTCCGAGTAAAGTGCGGGCTGTCCGCCGCCCTGTTTTATGACTTCGATGGCGGCCTGTAAAAACTCTTCGCTTGTCCCGTCAAAATACCTGAAAGAAACCGAAGGGCCCCAGAGTTTTATGGCTTTCTGCACACCAAGCATCATAAAAGACAGCTCGTTCGCCGCATCTACCCCGCCGTAAAGCTGGCCGCCGACCGTCAAATTTTGATAGGCCTGGTATCCCGCGAAAAACCTGGTGCTGTTCCAGTCTTTAATCTTGTTGACACTGAACAACTTCAGCCAGAAACACTGGAGCAGATCTGCTGCCCCTTCCAGCGTGATAGAGCCACTATCCATGTCACGCAGGAAACATGGATAGAACGTCTGGTCGAGCCTGCCCAGGGACACACCGTGACCGTTGCTTTCGATCTGCTCGACAAACTGAACAAAAACCACTGACTGCAGGGCTTCCTGAAAACTGCCCGCGGGATTGGCCGGCACCCTGCTGCACACCTCGCTTATCCGCTCCAGCTCCAACCTTCGCCCGTCATTGGTTTCATCCTCCGCAAGCACACGGGCGTACTCACTGTACCGGCCCGCGTAGGTTATCACAGCCCCGAGCGTTATCAAAGCTGAATCATAGAACAATTTTTTATTTATAGCTTCAGGCTCTGAAAGGTCGAGCTTTTCAAGCTCCGTCCCGATATCCTCTATTATGCCGTTCAGGCCTCTCTCAACCACTTTTTTGAAATTCACCGTGATGTGGCCGTCCCCCCCTTGAAGAAGCCAGCTGCTGTCGATCACACCCATTTCCCAGGTCTTCCCTGTGTCCTCAGGAAGGACAGACCTTATACGCTCACTAAAGGTTTTCCCCCGCCAGTAAGGCAAAAGTTCCTTGAGCTCTACGCGCACTTCATCTTTGATCAAAAACCTGTCCGCAGGCCTTTTGTCAAAATGATAGGGGCTGCCCTCCAGCTCGTTTTCGATCCAGCCGATCTCATACTCGGGAAATAATTCTACTCCCCTGGGGTACTTCGAGATGTTGCCCACAATAAGCTCACCGTCGAGTATGTAAAGACTCATGTTCTCGAGCATCAGGCGAAGCGCTTTTGCCCTTCTCAGGATCGGGGGCTGGGGTTCGGTATCCCTGTAGCTTTTCGTGTAGTACCGCATGCGCTCGGAGGATATTTCGGGTACAGTTTTCAGCAGACGGCTTCGTAATTTTTCGGTCCGGTCCGTCCTTTTTTCTGCCTTTCGCACGATATCCATCCCTTTAACACCTTCAAGGGAATTATGACTCTTTGCGGATTTTACTATCTGCATGGAACCCTCCTCTACTGCGGACATATTTTTATTACAGGCCATATTGCGCGCCCGCGCCTGTAGTATCAACAACATTAATATTAAAACCCGGTACAGAGAAGAAATTTTTCTCGTCAAATACTATACAGCCCCAAGCCCCCGAGCGTAATAGCGACGACTTGGGGGGAAACCCGGGCCAGTTCGGCAAGATTTGCCCCGGTGTAAAATAAATTAGAAACAATCTTTATATCTTTACATATGAATATGATGGTTTTATGCTCAAGACTTTTGATATCTTGACAAAATAATCTCTATTGTTATATTAACTAGGAATGTATAGGGTAAGGAGAGC
>DRHN01000477.1 GCA_011049595.1 Spirochaetota bacterium
TATGACGTCCAGGGAAAGAGTAAGAAAAGCCATCAATCATGAGGTCCCTGACAAGGTTCCCTTTGATCTGGGGAGAGAAAATTCCGTAAAAAATTAGTAACTATGCGGATGTCCGGTTTTTTCAGACAAGATAAACTAAGTACCCCGCTGGTAAACGGGGTACTTAGAAATCGAAAAAAATTTACCGTAATTTTGCCCTTTTCGCCAGTTTATCCAGCTCTTTAGCTGCGGTATTCAAAGCTTTTGGTACACTTTTCCCGCCGATCATCAACGACAGCTCCCTGCCCACAACCTCGATCATCTGCGTGGAGTAAGTAAACTCCGGTACAGGTTTGGCTGTTTTAAGAATAGCATATACCTTCGGGTAATGCGGGTATTTAGCCACCACATCGCGATCGACAAAAACGTCGCTTCTGGTTGGAGCTCCGCCCGCAAGCGCCCGCTTCTTAGCAATCGGGAAGGATTCCACCCACGAAATAAACTTCCAGGCAGCCTCTTTGTTTGGAGAGCTTTTCGGAATTGCCCAGCCCCACCCTCCATTCAGGTTTGCCCCTCCTGGCATGGGTGAAAGGCCGACATTCCCTGCGACCTGGGATTTCTCCGGGTCCTGCATATCAACATAAAACATCCAGAATGTGACTATCGAAAACGCCTTGCCCTGCATAAACATCTGAATAGCCTCGTCAAAACCGTAACCGGGTGCTCCGGGAGGTGCGTTCTCCGTCATATTCTTGACATAAAGCGTTGCTGCCTGGATACCCGCGCTATTGTTAATAATTGATTTCCAATTTTTATCGTAATAATCACCACCGATGCTGAACAGGTAATTGGTCCACTCCATACTGATAGGGTCAGGTTTCAACCCCATCATGGACGCGCCGTATATCTTTCCAAATTTACCACTGTCAATCGTCATGAAAGAGCTAAGGTTAATATAGTCTTTCAAATTATTCGGTATTTTCAAATTCCTTGCATACTTTGATTTAAAATCTTTTTTCAGCTGAGGATCATTCATCATGTCTTCCCGATAGAACAGAAGCATGGTGTAATTATAAAACGGGATCATGTACAGGGTTCCCTGATAGTAGCCGACCATCTCCAGCATAGAGGGCACATATTTATCAAGCTCAACAGATCTTGTTTTTTTTGCAAGATCATCAAGCGGTTCCAACCATCCTCCTGCGGGAAACTCACCGGCCCAGTAGTTATCAACCACGATCGCATCGTAAGCCCCTTCTTTAGTCATGAGCTGCGGAAGAAGCTTTGCGTGCATCTGGGCGTAATTTACGACCTCAAAATCAACCTTTATCCCTGTCTCTCTCTCAAACTCGGGAAGTAGTTCCTGAATAATAAAAGTATCAGGAACACCCTCCATAAGGATTTGTATGGTCTCAGCCTGAGCCAACCCGGTAAATACAAATGTAACTGCCATCACCAATAACAATAAACGGTATAACTTTTTCACTTTCCAATCCTCCATTTTAAAAAAAAAATTAGATTTCTAAAAACCAAAAATTATTTATCTCCTCCTTTCCTAAAAATTTATTACACTATTTCAATGCTCCGAATGTTAAACCTCTCACCATGTATTTCTGTATAGCGATCGATAATGCAAGCATCGGAATAATCGCAAAACACATTGCCGCTGCCAGCGTCCCCAGCATGACGCCTCTTTCTGTCTGCATTGCCGCAAGGGCGATCGGCACAGTACTTGTTTTTTTCGCCGTCAATATCAATGCAAACAGAAATTCATTCCAGCATAAAATGAAACTCAAAACTCCCGATGCCATGATACCTGGGGTTGCAAGGGGAAAAACGATACGTATTACCGCCTGGAACCTGGTCGCACCGTCGATCTTGGCTGCTTCTTCTAATTCTACAGGGATGCTTTCAATAAAACCCATAAGCATCCAGATGACAAAGGGCAGATTAAAAGACAGATACGAAGCGATTAAACCTCCCCTGGTATTCAAAAGATTGAACGTTTTCATCAGAACAAATATTGGCAGGCTCAAAACGATCGGAGGCAGCATTTGAAGCCCGAGTATACCGAACTGAAGACTACGGCCTCCGGTATTAAAACGATTAAAAGAATACGCTGCAAAAAATGCTATAGGAATAGCAATAGCTGTAGAACCGATGGCTACCACAAGACTGTTGTAGAAAAATTGCCCGAAACCATAATCGACAAAAAGTGACCTGTAATTGTCTAAAATCGGTTTAAAAAACCATTCAGGTGGTATCTTGTAAGCCACGAATTTAGTGGTGAAAGATAATCTGACTATCCACAATATCGGTAAAAGTATTATGAGAGAAAAGATTGAGAGTAAAATATAAGTTGCAATATCGGCAGCGATCTTTCTATTTCTTATAGAGCCGGTTTTTAACATCGTATATTATTCAGCCTCCTTCTGCATTCTCATGGCTCGGTACAGGAAAACGACAACAAACATGGTGATAAACAGCAGGATATAAGATGCTGCCGAAGATTCAGCCAGGTTGAGCCCCATGAAGGTGCGGCGGTATATAAAATAACTCACAACATCGGTAGATACGCCCGGGCCACCACGCGTAAGGATGTAAACAAGGTCAAATGTGCGAAAACCAAAAATTGTCCTTAAAAGCAATGCCACGATAATAACAGGCTTCATCAAGGGAAGTGTAATGTAAAAGAACCTCTGCAGCGCAGTTGCCCCGTCAATTGCAGCCGCCTCATATGGATCGGACGGTAGAGATACCAGACCCGCCAGCAGTACAAGGATCATGAAAGAAATCTGGTGCCAGATATCGACCATGATCACTGTCCAGAAAGCCACTTTTTCGGAGCCGAGCCAGTTGACAGGAGGGATTCTGAGAAAGGACAAAAAATAATTTACTATCCCTAACTCCGGGTGCAGGAAAACACGCCATATAAGCGCGACAGAAACCGGCGCCATTACCATAGGAATAGTAAGTATGGTGTAGAAAACTCCTTTAGCTTTTATTTTGCGGTTAAGCAGAAATGCAATTCCAAGCCCGAGGAGAAATTCAAGTGTAACCACGACAATAACGAACTTAAAAATAACATATATTGAGTTCCAGAAATAAATGTCCCGGAAAATTGCTACGTAATTTTCAAACCAGACAAACATGTTAAAAAACGGGTTCAGAAACCCGTATGTTGTAAAACTTGTGACCAGTGAAAAAAGCAGAGGGTAAATAATTATTCCTACAATGACAATTCCGGAAGGCAGGAAAAAATAAATTCCTAATTTTCTCTCGCGGCTTTTAAGCGACATTAGCAGGCCTGTACTTATTAAAATGAAATACCTTTACCAGTGTGTTGTCAATTCTTTCAAATTTTTAAAACAGGGACATCGTCTTTTCAATTCGATTTCGCATCGTATTATATTATATTTTTATTGTCAATCCTTTTATAAATCTCACTTAAATCTTCAGCGCTATATCATCCAGCCCGAGATCGGTGAGCTTCTGCATCGACACCGCGCCGCTAATAATGTCCCACTCTCGAAATTTGTAATATTCCCCGAACATCATACTTATGTCAGGCACACGGCCCTCCGTGTGCCCGTCGGGCAGCGGCTTCAGCAGCAGGCACGGGAGCCTGTCCTGGTCCGGCGTGAGACCGAAACGGAGGTTTACCCAGGCGCTTTGCATTGAAAATGCGCTCGCCTGTCTTTATCAGCTCGTCCGGGGTTGTTTCGGAACCTTCCGTTTCCATAATAAAATAAAAATCACCTTCCCAGGATCTGGCAGCTTCACGGTACTCCCGGCTTTTGTTCACTTCTTCCATCAGGGCCTTGATCCATTCTTCCGTCAGAAATTTAATAGCCATTTGTCCCTCTTTATTTAGAATGTTCAAGTAACTATAAAGTGCCCCTCAGTGAAATGCAAGCCATTTTACCCGGGACATAATACGGAGACACAAAAACCTCCGTACTGCTCATCCCGGTGAAAAAAGACGTCAATCTATACTTACCCTGGTGCCTCCGATCAAATCCGCGTGGGACGGATGGCAGGTAAAAATTATCAACTGCCTGTTTTCCGCGAACTCCCTCAGCATTTGGGCGCCCGCTTTTTGCCGCATCGGATCCATGTCGACAAAAGGATCATCCATTACATACACCCCTCTTGAATCTTTAAGGAAAAATCTTCCCATTACAAGACGGAGAGACAACCCGAGCGCATCCCTTGTTCCGTATGACATTAAAGAGTAGGGTATGACCTCCCCGTCTTTCCTGACAAGGCCCCCGGGTAAACTCTGGTCCATTGACAGCTTTCTATAACGATCGCCTGTAATTTTACTCACATATTTTTCTAAATCCTTCTCCAGCCCTGAAAAAGTGTCCGTGTCAAGACGCTTCAA
>DRHN01000478.1 GCA_011049595.1 Spirochaetota bacterium
AATTATTTTTCCTCAGCTTGCACCGAACAATTACAGGTATACCGATCGTTAATGTCAACTTTTTAAAAGTGACAGCGTATAAGAATCCGCCGCAAGCATTTCCGCTCCAAGAGTACTTAATAATTTAGTAAGTTCATTAATTGTATAAACTAACGGCGCGGTACAATGTTAATAAATCTTTGTCAAGAAGAATATTAATAAAGATATTCAAACCTTAATAATTTTATAACCGCGTGGGTCATAAATATCTTGAACTCAATTATTGATTTTGTTATCATTGAAAAACATGCAAATATTGAAAAAATATGTTCTTATTATGCAGGTGTTTGTTAAACATCCGGTGGGTTTTTTTTTTCACGTTTAAAAGGCTTTTGCACCATAGTAAATTGGTATGATAACCATATTTTATTTCCAGATGGAGGAATAGATGGAACAAAATCAGGATGGGCCAAAGCAGACCAAAGAAGTGCAGGTTTGCAGGTATAATGACGCAAAGATCCTCGTTGCAAAGGATGAGGTTGTTGGGATGCATTTCTGGACTGACCGTTTACTGTTTGCCGTTTCTGAAATGCCGCCCGGCGGGCAGAGCACACTGGATCCAGGTCATAAAGGAGCGGATGAAATAGCGCATGTCATAAAAGGAAAAATTGTCATTGAGTTTCCTGATTTACAGCGTTGTGAAAGATTATCGGCCGGTGATTCAATACTGATTCCTGAAAACATCCCGCATATAGTAATTAATCCAGGAGATGAGGAAGCTGTCAGTATTTGGGTCACTGCCCCACATCTGGGATATGATATATCCGATCTTACCGGAAAGAAGTAAACTGAAAGGGAGCACAAAGGGGCGGCTTGGGTTGAAAGCAGGTGAAGAAGCGATGGACACTGGCAAATTATCCTGTGTGTTCTCTTAAATACCTTTTTGTAAAGTCGAGATTTTCAGCCGGCATATCCAATAAGTCCCATGACATGACCATTCCCTTTGCTTTTTGGGCAAAAACGTTGTCAAGATAAGATCCGAGTATTTTTTCTGTTATCACGCATAAATCATCCATTTTCATGACTTCAAATCCGGGGTAAATATCCACACCGCTCTTAAGATTGAGCATGTTTATATTTTTTATCTCGTAAAATATCAATTCTTCCGGAATTCCATTGGTCATCAATAGATTTAGAGTTTCAGGCAATTTTACTTTCAGGATATCGCTTAAACCGGCAGCAACACCCTCCAGTTTTAAATCCCGGTTTAAAGTCAGAAGAGAATGAATTATGGAGTGCAGCTCGAGTGGAAACCCGGCCGGACCGGTTGAGTGACAATAAATCATCGGTTTAATCCAGTCACATGCCGTGCTCAGAAGCTCATAATCCTGCGACACAGCCCCGGCCAGAGAATGAGAAAACAGATCAAGCCCTACCTTTTTCCCCTTTGTTTTAGCGTAATCAGAAAATTTCTTTACGACTTTATAGACGCTCCGGTTTTTAAATATCAAAAAGTCCCCCATTACTTCCGGGTACAGGATTTCATGAATGGAACCGGCATTTTTTATAAGATCAATACTGTATATGTCTCTTTTGCCGAAATGGGCTTCAACAGCAGACCTTAAATTCTGCAGGTCCATGTTGAATTGTTGCTTGAACATTCTTTTGCAGTTATCGCAAAAACAGGAAAAAAGCATTTCAAAGCCCATGGCTGCGGAAGGATACCGTATCCTGTCCAGGAACACACCGTCAAAATCGTGTCTATTTAACTGGTTTTTATAGAGATTGAAAATTTGCGATATCGTTTCTTCACTGTTGGGGCAGAGAAATTCAAATTTTTCTCTGCCTGAAGCGTATGTTCCCAGTCTCTGCCATCGCCCGATTTCTCCATAGCCCCGCCTTCCTTCATGGTTTACCACTTTAGCACTTTTGGGTATTTCAAAATCCGGGATATCAGCAAGAATGGGATACCATAAATAAGTTTCAATGCCCATGCCGGCACAAAGCTCGCATAAGGTATCGATACTTTGCGGGTCACCGTGAGCCCAAATTAACAGCGCATCCAGACCGACGGACTGCTTTGCGAGAGAAACCTTCTCCTCTAATATTCCTTTTCTATCCGCTTTAATATGCTCCAGTTTTGTTGTATCGATTTGCGTGCCTACCCACATGTCTCTCCAGCCCCCTTTTATGCCGCACTCAATGGTGTCAGCTAAATATGTTTGATTGGACATATCAATTATATTTTCAAAATATTAAAATAAAAATTGTTTAGTCAGCTTTCATATCAGGCGGTGAGCTCGAGTTTTAAATCCTCTGCAACAGGTTCTATAATCACAAAATCCCCAGGCAATGTCCTGAGCATTGACCCTGGGACCTGCATGGAAATAGGACCATGAAGGGCCAGCCTGGTAATAAATTTCTGCCAAACGATCCCGCCGGCATAAGTACCTTCGGCTGTTAACCCGGCGCCGTCATTCCACCAGCTCCTGTAGTCCGCACCCAGCACCGTAGATGAAGAAGTCGTATATGCTTTCGGTGGAACAAATGGCCATGCCCCGCTCATGTCGGTTACTGCCATCTGGATCGTGGATATCGGATGAAAATCCACCAGCCTCGGTGTCGCCTTCTTCCATGCTTCCATATCCATCCCGTATTTTTCAGCCAGATGGGGATCCCAGAAAGAAAAATGCCCCGATAATCCCGTCCCGCCGTATACTATATGCGCTCCTTTTGCTCCCGCTTCTCCCCTTGCTTCTAAAATCATATCATCATAATGGTCTATATTATTTTTAGACGGAAAATGAATCTGCTTTTCCGGTATTCTAAATTCAGGTTTTAAGTTGGAAATAAAATGTTCATTAATTGTGTAATGAAAAGATCCCGGCCAGTTGGGATCAATATCATTACCGTCTTCATCGGCATATTCATCCATTGAGAAATAATGGACATGTTTTAAGGGTACATTTAACGCGTTGCACATGGCAGCAAGGAGCTGATACTGGAATATAGGGCCGGTAGGAAAAACCCCTACAAACTGTTTACCCTCTTCAAGCGCCTTTTTTATCCGGACAAACATGTCAAGCGCCATATGAAAATGAAAGCCTTTAGTCTCCAGAATGCGTATTTTAAAATCGGGATGTGCGTCTCCCGGAGGGGTGCAGAGATCTTTTTTACTGATCTTTGCGACCCTTTTACAGGCTTCCATGTCCCTGAACGGTAAGAACTGGGCCGGCTGAAATTTTATTAAATCGATATCTGGATTCTATCATCGCATTTTTAGAGTCAAAAATCACAAAATGGACCGAACGTCGTACCAGTATTGGTATTGTCGCCTCGTTACTGGGTTCGTCTTAGGCTTTATACATGCCGGTGAAAATATTTGTTGTATAAGTCCCGATTAGTTCTTGGCCCTTAATTACAAAGATATTTTATTTAAAAGAAATAGAACAAAACTATGGAGGCAAAACGTGAAACAAATTGTTCTCGGCAGTGATGTCGGCGGGACCCATACAGATCTCCTGCTGCTGGGAGTGGATGGAAATATTCTTAACGCCACGAAAGTTCCAACCAGACCGGATTCTCCAGTGGAGGGTGTTATACAGGGCATACGTGAAATTAATTCACCGGAAAAAATAAACGTTCATGTCAACGGAACTACTATTGCAACCAACGCACTTCTGCAGCATAAGTTCCCCAAAGTTGCTCTCTTAACAACCAAAGGATTTAGAGATGTTTTAATTATACGTCGTGAAACAAAAGAAAATATATACGATCTTTTTTGGGACAAACCTGAACCGCTGGTTAGGCGGCGGCATACATATGAAATAGAGGGACGCCTGGATTTCCAGGGTAAGGTCATCAAGCCGCTGAATTTGCGTAATATACCCGCTGTTGTTGAGCAGCTGAAGAAAGAAAAAATTGTAAATATTGCTGTTTGTCTTATTCACGCTTATGTCAATGACCGGCATGAAATAGATGTCCGGAACAAGTTAAACGAATTGTACCCTGAGGCCAGAGTTGTTCTTTCTTCCGAAGTATGGCCGCACTGGCGTGAATTTGAAAGGACTTATAATACTGTTTTAACTGCCGGTTTGGGGCCGATTATCTCGGATTATGCCCAATCCCTTCTGAACACAGTTGAAGGAAAAAACGAAGAAAAGGCCGTGTTTATAATGCAGGCCAACGGAGGTATTATAGGCGCCGGACAGGTAGGCCGGCGGCCAATACTTACCCTTACTTCCGGGACTGCAGCAGGAGCGATCGGCGGGGCATACCTGGCCGAACAGAGCGGTTTTAAAAAAGTGATTACATTTGATATAGGCGGTACGAGTACTGATATGACCATTATTGAAAATGGAAAACCGCTTATGACCGCAGAATTATTTTTAGAATGGGAAGGTACTCTGGGATTCTCTGCCATTGATGTTCACTCAATAGGGGCCGGAGGCGGTAGTATTGGCTGGCTCGATGAAGTCGGCGCGCTTCATGTAGGGCCCTTAAGCGCGGGTGCCGACCCGGGCCCAGCGTGCTACGATAAAGGTGGAAAGGAACCGACGGTGACAGATGCGCATGTACACCTCGGTAATCTTGACCCGGGAATGTTTCTCGGCGGTAAAACCAGATTAAACCCGTACAGAGCGCAGGAAGCACTGGAAAACCTGGGAAAAAAAACCGAGCTCAACAGTAAAGAACTGGCGCTGGGGATATTAAAGATAGTTAACAATAATATGTTAAATGGACTCAGGTGCGTTACCATCGAAAAAGGATATGATCCGCGCGAATTTGCGCTCGTATGTTTCGGCGGTGCAGGGCCGTTACACGCGGCTGCCATGATAAAAGAGCTAGGGGTTAAAAAGGCTCTTATACCTATTTACCCGGGCAATGTTTCGGCTTTCGGCATGGTAGCTGCGCGGCCGATGGCTGAATCATCCAGAACTGTTTACATGGCTTTGAGTTCGATCGATAAAAAGATATTAAATGATATATTTGACTCTTTAAAACCGATGGCAATAAGTCAGCTCGAAATTTCAGGGATCCCTTCCGATCAGCTTGAAGTAGCCTACTCGCTGGATATGCGGTATGAAGGGCAGACATACGAGATTAATGTCCTGCTTGGTTCTCAATCGATGATTCAAAAAGCCAACATGCAAAAAATTATCGCAGACCTTTTCCATTCTGAACATAAGAAAAGGTATACTTATTCAAGACCTGAAGAATCTATTATGATTATAAATGCCAGGGTCCAGGCTTCAGGAATAGTTAGACGGCTGTTATTGGAAATGTCAGAAACAAAGTCGTCTGCTGTTTCACAAAAAGCGCAGCGTTCAAAACGGCCGGTATACTTTGAAGTGAACGGCAAACCGGATAAAGCAACAGCGGCTGTTTTATGGAGACCGGCATTGAACTACGGAAATCGGGTTTACGGGCCGTCAATTATTGAGGAGGCTGGTTCGACGACATTGATCCCCGAGGGGTTTTGTGTAACAGTTGATAAATTTCACAACATGGTTATGGAGGAAATATCATGAGTTTAGACCTGGTTACACAGGAGGTATTAAAAAATGCACTGATTAATATCACACGTGAAATGGGCGGGATTATTGCCCGGACAGCCTATTCTTCTATTTTAAATGAGGGGCATGATTATTCATGCGCGATTTTTGATGCAAATGGTGATCTCTCGGCGGAGGCGGAATTCGTTCTGGTGCATCTCGCTTGCATGCACTTTTCAGTAAAAGCCTGTGTTGAATCTTTCGGTATTGAGAATTTTGATCCAGGGGACATAGTCCTGCATAATGACCCCTATCTGGGAGGCAGTCACCTGCCGGATATTAACATGATTCGACCGATATTCAGGGACGGTAAACTGGTTTGTTTTGCAGCCAATCGCGCTCATTATCCCGACGTTGGGGGATTGGCTCCCGGGAGTTTCGCCGGGGAAGCGGAAGAAATTTTCCATGAAGGAATAATTATTCCTCCATTAAAGCTATATCGCGGAGATGTTCTGGATGAGCAATTAATCACGTTTTTTGCCGCAAATGTAAGGGTAGGCAAACGTATTTCGGCAGACACATCCGCGCAGGTGGCATCGCTCCGGATCGGTGAGCAGAGATTAATGGAGCTGTTTAATAAATACGGCACATCTGCAACAGTTGAAGGGATTAATTATTTAATGGATTATAGTGAAGAGCTCATGCGAAACCGTATTAAAAAAATACCCGATGGTAATTACAGCTTCTTTGATTATATGGACGATAGCGGGGAAAACACGGACCCTGTCAGAATAGTATTGAATATGACTGTAAGCGGCGATGAAATTGTGTTCGATTATACGGGGACCGACCCTCAGGTTAAATGCCCGATCAATGCTCCCTACGCGGTCACATGCTCCGCAACATACGGCGCAGCAAAGTGTATCCTGGCCCCGGATACACCATTGAATGCTGGTATGTTTCGACCTATGAAAGTGATAGCACCTGAAGGGAGTCTGGTTAACCCGACATATCCACACCCGGTTGCAGCCGGTAATACAAATACATCACAGCGTATTTTTAGTATAGTTAACGGGGCCCTGGCCGCCTGTGTTCCGCATCTGGTTGAAGCAGGTGAAAATGGAGCAAATAGTGATATCGGTCTGGGCGGTAGAAATCTGAGAACAGGTGAGGATTACGTTCTCTACCTGATGCCTGTCGGCGGGATGGGTGCCCGCCCGACAAAAGACGGGAACAGCGCGACAATTAACTATATGGGCAACTGCTCAAATCAGCCCGCTGAAGTGTGGGAATCAAAGCATCCTTTCCGTGTAAATCAATGGCTGTTAAGACAGGACTCCGGAGGGCCGGGCCGCTGGCAGGGGGGGTTAGGGTATGTTATAGAGTATGAGGTTACGGATAAGTTATCCGATTCCTTGATGTCAATTTTTACGGAACGAGTAAAAATACCGCCGTTCGGGCTCCATGAAGGTCTTTCAGCAAGCCCCGGAAAATATGTGCTGAAAATTGGAGACAATACAAGAATATTTGAAACAAAAATAAGCCGTCTGGATTTTCCGGAGGGTGCTGTTTTTACAGTTCACACAGCAGGCGGTGGAGGGTACGGGCATCCTTATGAAAGAGAACCCCAGAGAGTGCTTGAAGATTTTAAGGATGATTTGGTCAGCCGCAAACACGCGCTGGAAGTGTATGGTGTAGTAATAGATGAAACCGGCAAGCTCAATTTAGATGCGACCGCAAAAAAAAGAAAGTCGGAAGATATTTACGAAAATATTAAATTGACACATATCATATACACCGATAAATATGGCCCGGACCGCACAATACTTGTTAGCCAGCAGCTTGCAAAAAAGATGACTTTAATAAATGGGGACCTTGTAGAAGTGACCAATGGGATTATGCCTTTACGAGGCTGGATAAGGATTGATGAGGAATTTAAAGAGAACGATATTGGGCTTCCTGAACTGTTTATCAGGGTGTTCAAAATAAAAGAAGGCGATTTATTGAAATTACGATCATTATCGGGTAAGTGATGACAAAAAGTAGTAATCTATTTTTCAAAGGAATCCAAAAATGAGGGAAAAAATAGCAATTGATGGCGGCAGACCTGCAGTTGACACAAAAATTATAAAGCCCTGGCCCGTACTCGATGAAAGAGACAGGGAAGCTGTATTGAAGGTTTTTGATAATGGGTATTTATGCGGAAGTGAAGCGCCGGAAGTTAAAAAACTCGAAGAGGAATGGGCTGAGTACATCGGCAGGGCACATTGTCTTACCACCTCAAGCGGGACAGCGGCACTCCACATGGCGCTCGCTGCCCTGAATATAGGGCCCGGGGATGAAGTAATTGTTCCCGCGTATACATTTCTTGCGTCAGCATCATGTATCCTTCACGCGGGTGCAATCCCCGTATTTGTCGATATAAACAGGCATACCTACACGATTGATCCGGATAAAATAGAAGAGCGGATTACGGAAAATACAAAGGCGGTCATCCCGGTCCATCTTCACGGACTTTCCTGTGATATGACAAGGATCAAGGAAATAGCAGAAAAGCACAAACTTGCTGTTATTGAAGATGCATGCCAGGCCCACGGTGCGGAATATAACGGCAAAAAAGCAGGGAGGTTTGGAGAGCTTGCGGCATTCAGTTTAAACAGCTCCAAAAACCTGACGGGTGGTGAAGGCGGGCTGCTCGTAATGGACGATGAAAATTATTACATGAAATCCAACATGCTGAGAATGTTTGGTGATGAGATTGACGACGAGACCAAACTTCGTGTTTACAATGCCTCCATTCTCGGATATATGTACAGGAACCAGGAATTGCCGGCTGCGCTCGCAAGATCTCAACTGAAAAGGCTTGATGAGTACAACGAGTCGAGAATAACAAATTGTGCTTATTTGAGCCGGGGTTTGAGCGGTATAGCCGGTGTTCATTCACCCCATGTTCCGCAGGGATACAAGCACGTTTACTGGATGTATGTGGTAGAGTTTTATCCGGAAGAGGTTGACACGGGTTTGTCTCCGGTTGAATTCCGGATTGCTGTTGAAAAAGCATTGTTCGCGGAAGGAGTGCAGGTTGGGCAGTGGCAGACGATGCCTGTTCCGCAGCAGGATTTGTTTCAGACCAAGCTGGGGTATGCTGGGAGCGGGTATCCCTGGGGTTATACCGAAAGAGGGAAAAACATGGCGTACAGGGTTGGGGATTACCCAAACGCGGTGGATTTATGCAAAAGATATACTGTTGTTGCAGGAATACACCCCCCGAATGGGACCGTGCTTATGGATATGTATATCGAGGCTTTCGAAAAGGTGTTTTCGAATCTTGATATCGTTGAGAAACATCGTAACGATGATATTATTGC
>DRHN01000479.1 GCA_011049595.1 Spirochaetota bacterium
CCTCTGGATGGCTCAAAAATTTTATACGGACTTTTACCGGCCAGGTATGTTGACAAAATTTACTTCCTGGAGCGCTACGGTCCTTTTATCCTCATCGGATTAATCATATTCGGGCGGTTTACCGGTGTGTCCATTCTGGGTGGATTAATATGGCCGTTTGTAAGATTTTTCAGCAAACTCTTTGCGGGAATATAAGGTAGAAAACAGGCAGCTTATTAGAGTATCCGAGGGTTTTTCAGATTTCGGAGTCAAAAAAGCGACATTTTTCTGTAAACAGATCGGAGACAGAAAGAGCCCTGAAAATCACCCCTGTTGTTTTTGAAATCTGATGCATCTCTTAAACTGATCTTTGACAGTTAGATTTTTAATATTGTTTAAAATCAATACGTTATGGTAGGGTAAATTTTTCTTGGCACTACCGGTTGATTTTCTATCAATGGTTATACTTCCTTTATCGAAGGAGGCATGGCGACTCCGACCGACTGGAATACTTTACCGCAAACACCTTTAAACTCGCTTCTGATGGAAAAGCGCTTGCCGTTCTCTTCAATCGTTACCTGCTGAAGCGCCTTAAGGTCCTGTTTGATATCAGACCACTCAAATACGTGTCCAGCAGCATTCAGACGGCGTTCCAGTTCTTTTCTCAAGACCAGCGCTAAAAAACTACAAAATACATGACCCCTGATGTTTTCGTCTTTCTGATGAAAAACAGGCCGTGTGTGAAGCATTGTTTTGATATCACGAAAAATGCGCTCAACCTGCCACAACTCTTTGTATTTTAGTGCTATTTTTTCTGACGGCAGGTCCGTGTTTGTCGTCAGCACCCACTTGCCGTCAAAGCGTGACTCGTATTTCACTTTTTTCTGATCAATACGTGCACTGTTTTTATCCACATTCAGGTACTTTCGATAACCTTTATTGCCGACAAGGCTTTTAAGCCCTTTTTTCAGTTGCTCTTCTAAAGAAGCGATAATGGCTTCTCGGTCAGCGGCATCCTTTCGGGCCTGACGGGTATTTATGCAAACGATGTAGCGCTTTTTGTTGTGAAGGACCTCTTTGACTTTCAATGGCGACGGGTCCTTTGAAGTTAATCCCTCCGGATAGACCTCACGATATCTGCCGCCGTAAGACAGCACATCGACTTTAATTTCATTGACACGACGCATGCGCGTACCCAAAATGTAAGGGATCTTCCGAGATTCAAGTTCCTTGATTGTATCAGCGCTGATCATACCCCGGTCAGCAACAACACAAAAACGATTGATGCCAAATCGTTCCCGGATCCTATCTACTACTGGAATCAGTGTTTTGACGTCAGTCGTATTGCCAGGCCACATCTCGCAGCAGATTGGCTTGCCCTGATCGTCGATAATGGCTCCGACAACCATTTGATTCAAATCCGGCCGGTGGTCTTTGTTAAATCCTCTTTTCCCGATAAATGCACCACCCCGGCCCTCAAAGTAGATGGAGGTCGTATCGAAAAAGACCAGATCCAAACCGGAGAATAGATCCCGCTGATCGAGGAAAATCGACTCTTCAATCAGGTCCTTGTTACACCTGGGAGTAAAAGACGTGGCAGCCTTTTGATCATCGATCGACTCTCCTAAAAAGCTCATTGCCCGGTAAAGATGATGTAAATCCAATCGCTCTGTGCCATCAATGCTGTAGTCTCTGCGCCACTTTTCGCAAAAGCGATCAGAACCCGATACCATCAGCCTGTGCAAAACAGTAAGGAATATGGCTCTTTCAACATCAAATTCGTATCGGCGATCTATTAAGAGACACTGTATCGCTTTTTGAATTCCAGTCTCTTTCCACAGCCGTTCGAAAATGATTGACGGTCCGATTTTAACAGCATCCGCTGAGATGTCGCTTTTACCGGATAGTATTAACATCGTTTTTTCGGAAAACCGAGAGAGTGACCGAATAAGTGTCTCAACCCGACCTTTGGCCTGAAGTTGATCCATGCGGCCGATAGTAGAGATAACGCGTTGTTTTACTTTTCCTTTTTCTTTACGGTTTTCAACGATTTGGAGATATTGGTATTTTCCTGACTTTTTGACACGTGCAAACATGGGGCCTCCTTGTTTAGACACCCCATATTTATTACCCCGTTCTTTACATGTCAAGCTTTTAAACGTTATTCTGTGGCACTACCTTGGGAAGCCCAAAGAAAACCCAGCCTCAGTTATTTCAGCATGTTAGCAACTTTTTGAACCCTGATTTTCATGATAACTGTCTAAGAAGAGTTAAAAGAAACTTCGTAAAATAATTACAAAACAAATCGATATCACAACTTTTGAACCGACCTCAACACAGAAGATTTATAGAAATAAAACCGCTTTCATCTGACCCGATCGCATTGGTGATATCTCAGGTTTTCTGAAGGATGAAAAACTGAGGTATGTATGGTATCTGCACAAAACAAAGGCGGAGATATTTGGTTCTTATAGCTAGTGTCCATCCGGCGACATAACTAGCCGGTATAAATAAGAAAAGCGCATTTTGTGGTGGTATTTCCTAATTTAATGTAGTATAATAAATATCGATAACCACCTAAAAACACTATAAAAACTAAAAAGGAGCCATCAACAAAATGCGAGAAAAACAGCAAAAACAGATGCCTTTACTGGAACCTGCCTCCAGCCATCCTCAGGAAAGAGAGCTTGAAGCGATAAGCAACATCATCGATAATACTCCTACTATTTCTGAGTATGTTCTTCAAGACCTTAACCGGGGAAGAATTATCAAACGTCGAACAGGGGCTCGCGGTATGAGTGCCGATCAGGTTCTGCGGGCTGCGATCATTATGCGTCTTTTCGAGTTCACC
>DRHN01000480.1 GCA_011049595.1 Spirochaetota bacterium
CGAAAGTCTAAATTCCCTTCCGGAGTTCTGTTGAACATAACGCCCATACGGTCAAGCATAAAAATAATGTCAGGACCCGCTTCGCACATTTCTTTTACCGGGGACTGGTTGGCGAGAAAATCACCGGCATAGACATGGTAACCATGGGGATACATTTTTATAAAGCGGACGCGGTAATCAACTGCTCCGGCGGACCGGGCTATATTTATGGGAAGACACCGAACAGTTTTATCAATGTGGGGTCGGTAAACTCCATACTCTTCCAGCAGGGGGCAAAATACGCGAATGCAGAATTTATCCAGTTCCACCCCACGGCCATCCCGGGCGCTGATAAATTGCGCCTCATCTCCGAATCCGTTAGAGGCGAGGGCGGCCGTCTCTGGACATACAAAGATAATAAAAAATGGTATTTTCTGGAGGAATGGCACCCCGAATACGGAAACCTTGTGCCGCGTGACATCGCTACCAGGGCGATCTTCAAGGTCTGCACGGAAATGGGGCTGGGGATCGACGGGAAGAACCAGGTCCACCTTGATATCACCCATCTCGATCCTGTGAAAATGGAGATCAAGCTGGGCGGGGTTCTTGATATTTATAGAAAATTCGCGGGTGAAGAGCCCACCCAGGTCCCTATGAAAGTATATCCTTCCTATCATTATTCCATGGGCGGTGTATGGGTCGATCCTGACCAGCAGACAAATATTAAAGGCCTGTTCGCTGCCGGTGAATGTGATTATCAGTACCACGGGGCGAACAGGCTCGGTGCGAATTCCCTCCTGTCATGCATTTTCAGCGGGATGAAAAGCGGCCGCGAGTGCTGCAAATACGTAAACCATCCGGATAAAAAAACTGACGATATCAAAACCGCATTGTTTGAAAACGCTAAAAAAATAGAAGTTGAACGATTTAATACAATCTTCAAAATGAATGGAAGCGAGAACCCCTACGAGATCCATCGACAGCTTGGTGAGCTGATGAGCACGAATGTCTTTGTTGTACGAAATAACGATACCCTTTTAAAAACTGACGAAACATTAAAGGAACTTTTGGAACGACATAAACATATAAAATTACTCGATGAAAGCATGTCGTCGAACAATACCGCGTTGTTTATAAACCAGCTGAGATGTATGATCGTTTTGGCCAGGGTGATCACTGTTTCGGCCCTTCACCGAAATGAGAGCAGGGGGGCCCATTACAAACCGGAATTTCCGGAAAGAAATGATAAAGATTGGCTAAAAACCTCGATCGCGGTCTATAAAAATGGAGGCATCAATATCGAATATGAAGAAATCGATGTTCAGCACATAAAACCGGTTTTGAGAGCATACTGAAAGGACGGCTGACAATGGCTAAAGATTTTGTTACGGCGAAGATCAGGCGCCAGGATGGGGCCCGAACACCCGGTTATTTTCAAACCTTCCGTATAAAAAAATCTCCATTCATGAACATCATCTTTATTTTAATGGAGATCCAAAAAAACCCTGTAGATATTAACGGTAACAAAGTCAACCCTGTTGTCTGGGAGTGCAGCTGTCTTGAAGAAGTGTGCGGCGCGTGCACGATGCTGATAAACGGCGTTCCAGGACAGGCCTGTTCCGCCCTTGTCAAGGACCTTGGCGATAAAATCGTGCTGGAACCGTTGACAAAATTTCCGGTTGTGAGAGACCTTGCTGTAAACAGGGATTTCATGTTCGACAACCTGAAAAAAGTAAAGGCGTGGATCAATGTAGATGAAACTTTCAAATTAGGTCAGGGACCGAAATTCAGCGAGAACCTTCGTCAGTTCTGCTATAAACTTTCCCGGTGCATGACGTGCGGGTGCTGTCTCGAGGCCTGCCCGCAGGTCAATAAAAGAAACAGTTTTATGGGGGCTTCAACCCTCTCCCAGGTATATCTCATGAATTCTCACCCGAACGGGGCATTTAATAAAGCTGAAAGGATCAACGCGATCCTGGCCGACGACGGCATCGGCAACTGTGCAAAAGCTCATAATTGCGAGAGGGTTTGTCCGAAGGAGATCCCTCTTACAGAAGTTCTCGGCAAGCTCAACAGAGAGGCTGTAAAGCAGTATTTCACAAATATATTAGATAAATAAAAATGAAGAATTACATATCTGTAGCAGCGATTTTAACATTATTGACCGCCCTTGCAGTATGGATATCTCTTTTAACTGCTTCCGGGAAGGCGGGTGGAGATATAATATTCGACAGGACCACTGCCGATTTTCCGGTAACTTTTTCCCATGAAGATCATGTGGGCATTAATAATTTAAAGTGCAAGGCCTGTCACCCCGAACCATTTAAAATGCAAAAAACCGATATCCTTGTCTATATGAGCGATTTTAAAAAAAACAAAACCTGCGGTCTCTGTCACAAAGGGGGCAGAGGTTTTGCCCCTGAGAACAACTGTACACTCTGCCATGTTGTAAAATCAGAGGACACACTCATGTACAAAGGTATGATACAATTTTCTCATTATAATCATGTTGTTGACGGCGAACTGCAGTGCGACGCCTGTCATGACCATATCTTCGAGCCGCGGAAAACTTCTGTTTCGAGCGGGCTGACAGAGAATGAGCTTTTACGGGATTTCGCCGGAGGTTATTTTTGCGGTGCATGTCATGATGGTGTCAACCTGTTTGAACTTGTGGGGTTTTTTGAATAAACAAGCTTTGTATTCGAACAAATGTTGTTTTAATATCTGTATTGTCTTTAAATCGGGTCATATCATTACACACGGTTTATTTCTTGACAAGTTGTGGGTAATAACTATAATTGGTCATTCAGACAGCTTTAAGGATATAAATAGAACCGGAGGAGCAAAAGATGGGAATAGTGATCGACGCGCACTCGGACATATTGTGCGATATTCAGCCAAGAAGATTGTACGGTGAGAAACAGGTGCTTGAGAACTACTGGGTCCCAAAAATGAGAAAGGGCGGGATCAATACGAAAATAGTGGCGATCTTCAGTGATTCCCAGTACCTGCCCGAGCTGGCTCTCCGAAAAGGATTGGACCTCATCGCTACGCTGTACACAGAGCTCGATGAATCCCCAGGTTCGGTCCTCTGCAGAAACTATTATGATATTATAAAAGCAAAAGAGGAAAACAAGATAGGATTGATCCTCGGTATGGAGGGCGCCGAACCGCTCGGCGCAGACGTTCAACTGCTTAGGATCTTTTACACGCTCGGACTCAGGGTGCTGGGCTTTACACACGCTCTGAGAACCTATCTGGCCGACAGTTCCTTTCTTACCCCGAGGAAGATGGGCCAGGACGGAGGGCTCACCGATTTGGGTTTGACCTTCCTCGAAGAAGCTCAGGAGATGGGGATCCTCATAGACGTTTCCCATTTGAATGACCCGGGTTTTTGGGATGTGATAGAGTTTTCCAGGGCGCCGGTTGTCGCAACCCACTCGAACTGCAGGGCGCTGACCAACCACCCGAGAAACCTCACCGACGACCAGATCAGGGCAATAGCCGATTCGGGCGGCGTGGTCGGGGTGAATGCGTGCAGTTTATTCGTGGAACCGCCGGACATTGAACATCTGGTGGGGCACATAGATCATATAGTAAATGTCGGCGGTTTAGAACACGCGGGTATAGGGCCTGATTTCGCCGATTATATTGTCCAGTACATGACTGAAGGTGAGAAGGCCCGGCTTCCGCTTGACGGGATCGTGCCCGTGAGCGGTCTTCCCGGTGACGAAGATGTACCCAGGATAGCGGAGCAACTCACAAAGCTCGGCTACCGGTCAAGAGAGATCGATCTCATAATGGGTGAAAATTTTCTTCGCGTTTTTAAGGAAATTTTTTAATAAACGTCTTCAGCACATATCACCTCAATACCTTCCTTCTCTAACAACTTTCTATCTTCTTTTTTAATTCCCCAATCGGTTATCATAATATCGACCTGGTTGAATTTCAGGAAAAGTGCAAGACCCTGGGTGTGAAGTTTGGAGCTGTCGGTCAGTATTATTACCTGTTTTGAATTATCAGCAGCAATTTTCTTGATAGGCATTTCTTCCAGAGTCGAGGCAGTAAACCCCGCTACGAGGTCAATACCGCTTGTTCCTAAAAATGACTTTGTGTATTTAAACCGCCCAACTGCTTCTTCTGCAAGGGGTCCGACCAATGACTGCGTAACGCTGTGCACCTTGCCGCCCAGAAGGATCGTATCCACATTAATCTTATTTAACAGAGCTTTGGAAACCACGATAGAGTGGGTGACGACTGTCAATCTCTTTTTATCGTCTATGGCAATGGCGAGAAAAGACGCTGTACTTCCCGCGTCGATAAAAATCGAATCTCCAGGACGCAGCATAGAATAGGCCAGCTTCCCTATCGCTTCCTTTTCGGCAGGACGGGCTGTCTCCCGCAACTGATAATCGATCTCAACACCGACCTGGCTGGTATATGCACCGCCGTGGGTTCTTGACACGTATCCTTCCTGCTCGAGTTTCTCCAGATACCTGCGCACCGTCATATCTGAAACCGACAGCTCCGAAGCGAGATTGACGACACTCATATACCCATTTCTTAAGATAAGATCATTGATACGCTTGAGCCGCTCTTCCAAGACAGGCCTCCATACGACTGTTCCATAAACAG
>DRHN01000481.1 GCA_011049595.1 Spirochaetota bacterium
AGGATATGAACTTTTCGGTTCCATTCTCTTTTGCAAGTCTTATAACAGTCGGAAAGGGAACCCCCAAAAGAAATCCAAGTGGTATTAATATGGATGAACTGAGCAGAGCCTTGAATACTATAGGGGTGCTCATTAAATTGTAAATGATGTAGGAGAGGAGATAGTATAAACCAAAAGCAACTGCGAATATAATGAAACTGAATATCGCAAGCCTTTTGGAATTCCGTCCCGGGAAAAACCTGCCGCCAAAGTAACTCCCCATGCCCATCCCGACCAAAAGTGAACTCAATACAACCGCCAGTGAGAGGATAGGGAAACCCATAAACAGTGTCAGCTTTTGAAATAAGGAAATTTCTATCAACATAAACCCGATTCCCAGAAGCAGTGCCAGAACCAATAGATTGTTGACTCTTTTATGGGGCCTGCCGTGCAGCATTGCTGCCCCGATGACCACAAAATTTATGACCGCGGTAATGATCAGGAGAGGCGTTATCGTTTTTGGAAGGCCATGCGTGTTTTTGAAAAAAAACGGCCTGTCATCGGTGGATGGTCTGATACTGAAAGTGGATTTTTTTATAAATTTTTTGAGTGTTAATGTTCCCTCTGAAACGGCAGTTAAATCGGGGTTGATAATACCGTTTTCAGGGTACTCTGCATCCTTGTTGCTGTTTGTCGTAAATTGCCGGTAGACTTTTGGGATGTAGGACGATTTTGTGTTCAACTTAAGATACATCATACCGAAGTACCGTTTCTGGGCTTCCTCCATGGTAAAGGCGCTTTTTTTCAAAACGATCACAGGATTTATCTTCCGGCCCACAGTGTATATGTGGTCCATAGCATCCCTGTTATCAATTCCCATTTCTTCCATGGCTGTCAGGGAGGTTGAGATAAACCTCATTGCTTCGCTCGTGGTGTGCAGCACAACTATTAATCTTCCCTCCTCGGTTAAGTGATTAAAATAATCTTTTACTGATTCCAGGGTTAAGAGGTAGTTTTCTGTCAGGGCATAACCTTCAAGGCTTCGGGAACTTTTAGTAAAGGGCTGGGTTATCAGTATAATATCATAGTCTTCTTCGACGCCTCTTAGATAGCTCCTTCCTTCGCCGGTAATTATCGATACGTTGCCAAAATCTGTATATAGCCCCCCGTTGTACTCGCTGTAATCATTTACAATCCCAACAAAATCTCTGTTTATTTCGACACCGGTAATTTCTTTTACTCCGTTCGTGAGTCCGATTATGATCTCCCTTCCCCCGCCGGGTCCGATGATGAGCATGTTGTCTTTTTCTTTTTCCTCAAGAAAATAAAAAGGGAAGGTTCCCGAGAACACCATATTTAAGAATTTCAGGTTTCCGCGGGCATTGTCAATGTCACCGTTGAATTTAAACATGGGTGTACCGGATGCTCCATCGATAAACATAAACATAACGCTGTCGTCGTCGGAATAGCTTACAAGGTCAACCCGGCCGAAAGCGCTCCACCTGCTTTCAACAATCCGGGCGTTCAATGAATCGTTGATAAGCATGACATGAAGGTCCTTTGCCGGATTTTTTCTTACGGTAATTTCTCCGAGAAATTCAGTAGTTAAATTAACCGCGAGTAAAATGACGAGTATGATACAGCTTGGTAAAAAGATTTTTGAATATTTAAAATAACCAAAGAGGGTCAGGGACCCTGGTTTATAAAGAAATGAAGAAAATACGCCCAATAAGCCCAGACTCAGTATGGCGTTTGTTCCTCCTAATAAATCAATCATCCATAATGCCAGCATGGCGCCGGCCGCGGCCCCGAACAGATCGAATGCGTAGAGTTTAAAGCTTTCACTTGAAAAAACCTGAAGGGTTTTTGAGAGGACAATTCCCGCAAATAAAAACGGAAGAAAAGAAAAAAGTAAAAATAGAACCGGTGTTGTAATAAAAGGCACAAGATTTACAAAAACAATAAAAAAAACAATCAGCAGGTAAAAGAATGTATTATAGCGGGAAAGTTCGTTTGTTAACCTATCGGTTACCTGTTCGGAGCGGGACTTCCATTTATAAAAGGAAAATATCCCCCCGATCCCTAACCCGAGTATTGCGAGTGAAACTATTAAAAAAGCATAGTTGTAGGTAAAAATAAGTGATGAGATCCTTGACAGCAGGACCTCAAATGCTATTACCACTGCCGAAAGTATAAATATCCTTAAAAATACAGATGCTTGCGGTTTCATTTTCAGACCCAAAATTGGAAATTATAGACAAGTGTTAAAAGGAGCAAGCTGAGAGCTGAACAGACTATTTAAAATTATTCAAATCAAGTTTCATCTCTGTGTCAATTCTTTTGTAATTTTCCGCAGGCACATAAACTTCAATATCACCGATATCTTCAAAACCCAGTTTATTGTATAAATTGTACCCCACCGGGTTATCCTTTCCGGTAGTTAACCACAATTGCTTTTTCCCGAGTGTTTTTGCAATATAGGAAATGAGAGAGATAAAGAGTGTCCCCAGTTTTTTCCCCTGAAAGGCGCTTGACACGCATAGCCCGACAAACGATTTGTCGGATTCATGCTGGAGAAGAAAAAAGTGACCTATTATTTCATTATTAAAATCCTCGTTCAAAGAACCTTCCTTTATTAGCCAGGCATTAAATATAATGTCCCTGCGGTTTTCCTGGTTCTTTAAATGGTTTGCAATGTATCTATCCAGTCTTTCATCACCTGGGAATAGCGGGAACAGACATTTTGTCTGATAATTTAATGAATACTTCCACCAGTCGCGGAGGGCCCAGAAATCGGAAATATCAAACGAAGAGATTTTAATTTTACCGACACCATCCCAGTTCAGATCTATAGACAACCCCCACGGATCATTTCCCTCAACCATCAGGTTTCTGTAGCAGCCTTTAATCAAATCGTTATTATAAATAGCACTGATAATTTTTTGACCAAAATCACTCATGGTCGACACCCCGCTAAGATATTATACATAGGTTAAAAAAGTCACAGGCAGATATCTGATAACCATCATAAAAAATTTTTTAGTCAGGCGAAAAACACCACCCGGTGTCAAAGAATGTTTCAAAGGTCCATTTCAAGTTCTCGGATTATGCTTTTATAATTTACAACGGGGATTTCCAATTCTGTGTCCCTGATATGTTTAAACCCTAATTTTTGATAGAACTTGAAACTAGCTGTATTATCAATATCGGTGCGTATATAGATGACCTTTTTATCGAGCAGCCTGGTAATATTAATTAGAATAAATATGAACAGTGTCCCTAATTTTCTTTTCTGGAACCTGTCTGCAACGGCAAGGCCCGGCTCCGGTTCGGTGCCCCATCTGTTTAAAAAGAAGTGACCGATAATTTCATTTTCCAGATCTTGGGTCAGGTAATCTTCTTTGAGCAGCCAGGCATTGAAGATTATGTCGCGGCGTTGAACATGGTTCTTGTAATGGTTTGTTATCCCCCTCTCCAGTGTTTCGTTGGTCGGGAAAAGGGGGAATAAATGCTTGCTGTTATAATTTAGAGAATAGACCCACCAGTCACGCAGCGCCCACAAATCAGAAAGGACAAAAGAGGTTATTTTTATTTTCCCGATGTCCTTCCACTCGGTTGTCAATGTAAGGTCCCAGGGATTTTCCCCGGATATTTCTAAGCCCCTGCAATAATCTCTGATATATTCGTTGTTTTTCAAAGCGCTGTTCAATTTCGCGCTGAACCCATACATTTTTTTCCTTGCATTTTTTATATCTCTATTATTGGGTTTTTCAATAGGATCACAGAACATATTTTTGATCCGCTCTGTATAAGTATCACAAGGGGAAACGATATTTCCCCCGGAAAACTTTATATCCCCTTGTGATATGCTTACTTTCAACAAAAAAGGTTCGGCGTCAGTTTGCACCTGCGGTTTACAGACCGGCTTCTTCCAGTACCTTTTTTAAAAGGTCCGGCATTTCATAGGGCATGCTGTTTTCCCAGACTTCCCTTACCATATCTCTTGTGACAATGAAACCCGGGACCGTGATGTAATAGTTCGGAACTTCCTTGCCCAGTAACCCGTAACCACCCATTATTGCCAGGTCCATGCCGATATTCCAGGGGGAAGCGCCGGTTATGGTCATGGAGCCGCCCTGGGCAATATTTACCAGGGTAGGCATGTCTATCCCGTAGGTGACGACCTGAATGTCCGTTCTGTTGGAATCTTTAAGAGCTGCCAACACGCTCTGGGCGGGTGTCATATATGTTACCCAGATGCCTTCAATATCCGGGTCCCTCAGGATCATGCCGGCCGCTACATTTCCCGCTCCCTGTTCCTCGACCCATCCCATCTTAGAAACTATTTCCATGGATGGATACTTCTCCTCTAAGGTATCGACAAAGGTATCATCCAATATATTACAAACGTAATACACGTCATCATAATACACGACACCCACTTTGCCGCCGTCACCAAGGATCTGGTTCATTACTTCGGCAGAATATGTTGCTAGTTCAACGTGATTTTCGGTAACAACACCGATTATGTCTTTGCCGTATTCATATCCCTTTGGCAGCTGGTCCAGCATGGCAATCGGGATCCCTGCGTCCACCGCGGGCTGAAAACTCTCGGCCGCCGTAATCGGATCGGTTGGGTGCCCGATAATGAGGTCGGGTTTTTTTTGCCAATACCGTCTCGACATCACTTTTTTGCTTGGCAGGGTCGAATTCGGCTGTCGTAAAGGCAACTCTTTTTATCCCCAGATGATTGAAATAGCTGTCAAGACCATCGGCAAGGGCGACCATGTACTCACCAGCCATATTGTTTGCTATAAGCGCGTACGTGTAGTTGCCTTCTCTGAGTTTTTTAACTTCACCGTTTGTCAGTACAAGATCATCATCCCCTGTAATAGTCTCCCCATTTGGGCCTATCCAGTCATAATAACCGGTTGTGTGATACTGTTTAAACCACTCCCTGTTTTTTGTAATGAATGGATCCACTCCGTCATCGGCCGCCCCTGATACTTCCATCTCCTCTTGGGGTACCGATTCAACTTGTGATTTTTTCCCGGCAAAAGAAAGAGAAAAACCCAGCAGCAGTGCAAAGACTAAGACCGCTGGTGTAAACATCTATTTTTTCATAATGCTATCCTCCTGATTTTATTTAAAAGCTTTATTTTGGTAAATCAACAATATGTTCCATTGCTGTTGCGCCGATGAACAGGGATTTATCCTGGATATCGATGTGGTCCTCACGATGTACAAGCTGCCCGTTCCATATATCCCCGCTGAATGTTTTGAACATGTCCTCCTTTGTTGCCCACCAGTTGTTGCAGTAGGCATCAACAAAGGGTTTTCCAAAGGGCGAGTTGTCGATTGTAAAGTTATGAATATACCCGATAATTTCAGGAATGATCATCCTGCCTTCATCATCAATGACCCTGTTCGCATGCGCGTAATACCAGTCCTTCAGGTCTTTTTTTGTCATACCGCTTGCGCACTTGCACCCGCCGAAAATACGTGCGCAGTTTTTTTGTTTCGGCGGTGAGGTCAGGCCTTTCATCTTTATGATATTTGCCTCTGCCCAGACACCTTGTAAATATTCCGGATCGCTGATACCATTGTCAGACATATCCTTCAGCTCCCGCTGCATTAAATCCGATTCGTATGCCCGTTTAAGATCGTCAAGACTTTCAAAGTACATTTCCTCATAAAAATCAAATTTAATGGGTTGACCCGGAGAGCCGTCGCTGTAATCTATGGTATCAAAGATGAAACAAACCGTGTAACACCTGAGCCCGGGCAGATATTTTGACCTCTCGGAATGCTCCAGGATCCAGCCCTTCAGCTTTTCTTTGCTCATTTGGGGCGGGCAGGATATGGCGACCAACTGCCTATAACCATCGGGCTGGTAGTGTTTGTACATTTTTTTCCTTTTCTTACTGTGCGGGATTTTGTCAATTATTTGATTTATTGGTAAGATAACTTTACCATCTATGAACAATACTATTATTATATATTTTGTCAAGTGTTTATTTAAAAGTCTACCGGCGTATTTAGGCGCTGGACCTGCCTGTTACTTTATTGACCATTTTGACCATAAGGGGTTTGAAATATATGAATGAAAAACGCATATCAGTTGCGGAAATGAAAAGTCATCTTTCTGAATATATTGCAAAAAGTATGTACAACCATGATATTTTCATCATAACGAAAAGAAATAAGCCCGTTGCAGCTCTTGTTAATCTTAATGACCTTGACCTTATTGAGCTTGGGAAAGAACGCAAAGGTCTTGCTTCAATAATAAACAAATGGGAAAAATTTGAGGAGGCTAACGACTCGATAAGCAATCTTTCATCATTCTTTCCATCATAGAACGACAGTTAAGAGCATCTCCATTCTCGTCTTTCATCATGTTTTCCATCATAGAGCGGCAGTCAAAGCCATTTTTTTTACCTTTCATACAACTTCCCATAATTTTAAACATCATTTTGAAACCTGATTGTCTGTTTTTTTCTTTTTTCCTGCCTTCCATATTAACCATCCTCCTTAATCTCGTTTTATTTACTGTGTTATTATACTTATTGACGAAAACCGGTGAGAAAAGGATACACTTTTTTTTGATTTTTTTTTATTTCACTTTGACCATGTCATTAAGTTCTACAAAGTGTGAGAAGGAGATAGGATATCTGTAACTAATAACCGTATATGTTTTTTGCAGCTTTTTTACTTACTTTCCCGGTAATCAAATCTGCCTGCAAATTCTCGCGATTTCTTTCCAGAGGTTTTCCATAGCCCGCCCCTCCTCCTATGCCGATTTCAAGAATATCCCCTTTGTGCAGCACATTCTCCCCTTTGGGTTTTAAATATTCTTCCTTATCGCTTCTTGCGCGTTTAATTTTTATATATGAGCATGTGCCGTCATGCCCGCCGAATAGACCTTTAGCCGGGAACCTGAATCTGTCAGAGTACACTGTCATATATACATCGTCCTCGAGGATCTCATATTTTCTATAAGCCCCCAGCCCGCCGCGCGTTCTTCCGGCTCCTCCGGAATCGGTTCGAAGCTCATAGGCTAAGATTCTGAAAAAATCCTGTGTAACTTCCAAGACCTCAACAGGAGTATTTTTACAATTACCCAGAGGATCATCTAATTGATCAGCCCCGTCATTGTGAGGCCCGGCGCCGTATCCGCCTCCGTACAAGTCACTTTCTGCGTGATACCCATCCGGGCCGTTCCACCTCAGGGTCACCTCAGTTCTTGTATCGTAGCCGGGTGCGGGGACTTTATCGGGTATGGCCCTGGACAGTGCAAGCTGGATCGCCTGAAAGATCCGCATCACAATTACATTCCGGCCTTCCACAGGCGCGTATTCCAGCGGGTTTACAATTGTTCCTTTCGGTGCCGTGATTTTTATGTTGCGATAGCATCCATCATTCAATGGAAGTGAGGGTTCTGTCAGGATCATCTTCAGCACCGACATGGCAGAGGACGTTGTTGAAGCCCAGGGGCAGTTTATCGCTGTTTTTACCTGTTCATTTGTTCCTGCAAAATCAACAGCGATCCTGTCTCCATCAACTGTAACAGTAGTTTTTATCAGTACGGGTCTGTCATTTATGCCGTCATCATCGATCACGTCTTCCCCTTCATAGATTCCATCGGGAACGGCGATTATTGCCTCCCGCATCTGTTGGGCAACATATTCAATGAATCTTTCGGCAATCTCCATTACTTTATCAACTCCGTAACGGGTAATTAATTCTTTGAATCTCTTCCGCCCAGTAAAATTAGCAGTCAACTGCGCATTCATATCACCTATTGTATCTCTAGGTACTCTCACATTTGCTCTAATTATTTTTTCCAGCAGCCCTCCGTTCCAATCCCGTGCATATGAAAACTTCATTGCCGTAAATCGCATCCTTTCCGCGAATATATCCGGAGCCAAAAGATTGAACCCCGGTGAGTGCCCTAGATCGATATAATGCCCCACACTTCCGGAAAATCCGATGACTCTCCCGTTATTCAGGATCGGTGAGAAAAGATAGATATCCGATTGATGCTGGCCGCCGTTATAGGGATCGTTGAGAATAATAACATCATCCTCTGTCAGGCTTTCCAAGGGTATTTCTTTGAGGCATCCCTGGATGGCCGGGCTCACCGAGTTCAAATGCAGGGGTATATTTACGGCCTGGGCCAGTATCCTCCCTTTGCTGTCAATTAAACAGGTTGATGCGTCAGCGGCCTCCCGGATTACTGTCGAATAGGCTGTCCTGAGCAGATCAGCACTCATCTCCCGGGCGATCGCCAGAAACCCGTTGCTTATGATGTTGAATGAAACTTTATCAATGCTCATCTATCTCACCCCTTATATTCGATTTTGTTATCATCATAGAATTATTTTCCAGTACCTTTGCTGTCCAGCCTTCAGGTATGTAGCACGTTGAAGTTTCCTCCTCAATGATCGCTATACCGGAAATTTTATCTCCGTTTTTCAAGCTCTTCCTGGAAACAAAATCACAGCTTTTCCACTGACCATCGATATATACATTTTTCTTAAAGACTGAGTCATCACAGTTGTTTTTTTCCTCAAACACAAGATTTTCCTTCCTGTGGATGACCTTTGCCTGTAATCGGTAGTTCACGATCTCTACTGGTTCACCTATTGTTGAATGTCCATACCGCATCTGGTGAGTCTCGTGAAATAAACGTGTCAGCTCTTCCACCGATATGTCAATATCGATTGGAATTTCGAGTTCAAATGCCTGGCCTTGATAACGTAATTCAACTGAAGGTAAAAATACAATTTCTTCTTTTTTGTAGCCGTAATTATTGAACTCATGAAATGCCCGCTCAATTAATTTCTTAAGGGCATTGTTTATGTCACTTTGGGTCAATGTGCCGATCGATCTTACGTCGGTCTGCACATAATCTCGGATTATGTCCGCAACGAGGAGGCCGTAAGCGGACAACAGTCCGGCATGTCTCGGCACCAGAACCTGCGAGATCCCCAGCTCATCCGCAAGCTCTACCGCATGAAGCGGACCGGCTCCACCGAATGCTACGATTGTATAATTTCTGGGATCATTTCCGCGTTCGGTTGAAACCACTCTCACAGCCTGCATCATGTTATTGGTGGTAATTTTTATCACAGCCTCTGCAAGGTCCTCCATCGACATTCCGCATTCTTTCCCTAATTCAGCGAGTACTGTTTTCGACGCGTCTGCATTCAGCGGAAATTCACCGCCGACAAAATTTTCGGCTCTGATAAAACCTCTGTATACGTGAGAGTCGGTAACCGTAACCTTTTTTCCGTTTTTATTATAGCAGGCAGGCCCGGGTTGGGCTCCGGAGCTTACAGGACCTACACGCAGCATGCCTCCTTTATCCAGCCATGCAATGCTGCCTCCGCCCGCGCCGACGCTGCAGATATCGATCATTGGGACTGCTACTGGTAATCCATTGAGAAGATTTTCAGAGTTCACAGTCGGCTTCCCGTTGTTTACCAGGCAGACATCAGTACTGGTGCCGCCCATATCCAGTGTGATAATGTCGTCCAGGCCAACCTGTTTAGCTATATTGATGGCGCCGGTAACCCCGGCTGCAGGACCTGATTCGAGTGTCCTTATCACTTCGCTGCGGATTGCTTCAGCAGGCAGCATGCCTCCATTTGACTGGGTAATAAAAAGTTTACCGGTGAATTTCCTTTTTTCCAGTTCGCAACCGAGATTCTCGATGTAGTTGGACATAATTGGAACTATGTACGCGCTCATTACCGTGGTGCTTGCCCTCTCATATTCTCTAAATTGCGGTATGATCTCCGAAGAAACCATAATATATATTTCCGGTATCCTTTTTTGCAGCTCTTCTTTTGCACTCTGCTCATTGACCGGGTTTAAATAACTGTGAAGAAAACAAATACCCGCCGCCTTGATTCCCTCTTTTTTTAATTGTGAAGCGATTTCATTTATTTGCTTAAGATTTAAGGAAATTAGAACTTCTCCTTTGGCCGATATTCGTTCATTTACCGGAAAAACTAGATTGCGGGGCACAAGGGGAGAGGAGCGCTGGTAACATAAATCATAGATATTTTCTTTATCACCGCGCTGAATTTCAAGAATATCACGAAATCCTTCGGTTACAAGAAAAGCGGTTTTTACTCCTTTTCTTTCCAAAACCGCATTTGTTCCGACAGTAGACCCGTGTAAGACTCCTCCTGTTTTTTCCCAATCCGGTGAAAGCCTGTCAAAACCTGCCAGCAAACCCTCCTCAGGGTTTTTGGGTGTCGAGGGAGTTTTTAAAGTTCTCAATGTGTGACCGCGGCCCCCCTTTTCAAAAAGGATGATATCGGTAAAAGTGCCTCCAATCTCTCCAGCTAAAGTTATGTCGAAATCGTCCATGCGCACCATCTCCCTGAATAAGTTTTATCAGCAATCAATTATTTAATATCGACAGGTGTGTTATTATTATGCGCTCCGGGGCAGATAGCAGCCAACACCCGGTTTCCCTATTATATTTCCCTCTTTCATTACAATTTCGCCGTTAATTATCGTTATTACAGGCCATCCTTTCAGTTTCCACCCTTCAAAGAGGGAAAAATCTGAAAGCGCATAATGAAGTTTATCCAGAGTGACTTCCTGAGTTTTTTCGAGATCGACAAGCACGAGATCTGCGTCGAAACCGGGCAGAATTGCGCCCTTTCTCGGCCAGAGACCATGAATTTTTGCAGCGTTTTGTGATGCCAATCTTACAACCTGGTTTATTGTAAGTCTCCCCCTGTTAACTCCTTCGGAGAGGAGAGCCGGGAGAAACAGAGGCGTGTCCTCTGAAAAGCCGGCAAGCGCGTCCCAGACCCTGTTGGACTTATGGGATTTGGTCATAGCGCCACTATCAGTCCCTATACAATCTATTGTGCCATCCGACAGAGCCTCCCAGAGGGATTTGTTGCTTTCGGGGTCTTTCAAAGATGGAGACTCTACGCCAAGAGGCCCCAGATGCGCGGCATCTTCTATATTATGGGTAAGATAGTGGATGCAGGTTTCTGCTGAGATGTTTATTCCCTCCTCCCTCGCAAGTCTAACAGCCTCTACTCCTTCCTTGCTGCTTACATGCACAATATATACATGAGCTCCGGTAACTTTCCCCATGTAGGCTACTTTACGAATGTCCAATGCTTCGACAAAACCGGGCCGGCTTTCGTACCATGCTTTTAGATCCTCTCTGCCGTCTTTATCCTTGAGCTTTTGTTTCAGCTTGTCAATCACTTCCATGTTCTCGCAGTGGCGCATCGCGAGGACACGGTTTCCCAGTGAAGCGATCTTTTTAAAGCCCATGAACATATCTCCGTCTGTAATCTCAGTCATGCTCCATGTTTTCTGCTCTCCCCGGGAATATGCGTACCATTTGTACGATGTGACACCAAACTCCTTTACATAATCGGGTATTTCTTCTATCTGGATATCAGAGACTACTCCTATATGAAAAAAGAAATTGGGAATCGCATTTTTATTTATGAGAGCTATCCATTCTTTCAGCTTTGGTTTTAAAGATCCTTCCCAGGACGTATCCCCCATTCCAAGATGGTTACCTATTGTGGTGACCCCTCCAATAACAGCACATTTGAACGCGTCAATTTCTTCCTCGAAAGTAGGCAGGTTATGCTTTTTTCCAAATGCACCAAGATGTATATGAGTATCTATGGCGCCCGGCAGCAAATACATGCCCTTGCAGTCTATTATATTAGCAGCTTCCTGTTTATCCGGCGATTCACCGACAAAGCATATTTTTCCCTTCTCTATCCCTACTGCACCATCAACCGTGCCCTCCGGGTACACTATCTTTGCATTTTTGATAAGCATATCCAATGCCATAACATCCTCCTTTTTCGATTCCGGATGTGTTCAACTAATTGTTGTCGATTTTCAGGCTTTAATATTTTGTAAAGCCATATGTTACCCATGAAATGATAACATATGGCTTTATCATTGAGTATACGACCCATTTAGAGAGGTTTGTTGATCCAATCGATCAGCTCCCTGTCCTTTAACAGCTCGTTGAAAATTTTTTCCTGGATGACAAAACTACCTGCTTTAACAGCTCCGGGGGACAGTTTGCCCATATCCTCATTCTGCTTTATGTAGTAATCCACCGATGTTTTCCAGTACGTGGGCGATTTTGAACCCCCGTACACGGAAGTTTTTGAACTCTCCAGGGTAGAAAAATCTATGAAATTTTCCATTAGATTTTTGGCATCTGCAACCGTCATGTCCGTTGCAGCCGATTTATTCAGAAAATCAACCATTGCCGGAAGTATTAAATCGGGCTTTTCATGCATGTACCGTATTGTCCTGTAGTGGATAGCTGCGAGCTTTAAAATAACGTCCTTATTTTCATTGACAAAGTCTTCCATTGCGAAAGCGTTGCTGAACCACAGCCCTCCGGGGCCGATCGTCTCATTACCGGAAACTGCAACAAATCCCGGCTCTTTCAGCATTCTCACCTGCTGGGGAAGGCTTCCAACATAAAAATCTCCTTCTCCTCTGAGAAATGCAGCTGCAGCCTTTGCATCGTCGGCGAAATCCAGGATTGTTACATCATCAAGCGTTAGATCGGCATTCTCCAGCATGGAGCTAACCGTACCCTCATATGATGTCTTGTTGATAGTAAAAGTTTTCCCGTCCAGCTGGGAATAAACGGCTTTTACGGCAGCATCAAAGTCTCCGCCTTTTTCCCTTAAAATATCGTCAAAAACTTTTACTTTTCCCTCCCTGCCGATTACCTGGAATCCTTTAAACTGGCATATATTGAGGAAGACCCGAAGCTCCGGTGTTTGAGGTATAATGTTTGGAACGACATCCACGCTTCCTTCACAAACATCGATCGACCCCGTCACAAGCGCTCTTACCCCGGAGTTTTCATTGGGAAACGGGATAAGCTCTAAATCAAGTCCAAGCTCTCGATCCAATCCGATTTCATGGGCCCCCACAAAGGGTTGATAATCAAAATAGGGTAAAACTCCAACTTTGATGGTTTGGAATTCTTCATCGGGTCCTTCTGCAAAAGTTAAAAAACCCGCCATGCTAAAAACGACAGTAAAAGCGATCAACAGCAATAAATTTTTTCTCTTACTTTTCATAATTTTCTCCTTAAGTTTTTTTTGATATTGCGATAAACCGTTCACCACCTCCTTTATTACATTTTTTTCTCCATCCCATGTTTCTTATAAAAATACAGTAAATATATAAGAACAGGGATCACTCATAAAAAATAAAATCCTCCTTACCGCCTACTCTTCTCTCTGTCCAGTAGGTCAATTTTTTTTCAACTGCGCATAAAATTCTGTCAAAAAGATAAGCTAAAATACTGTAAATAATCACAATAGCGAGTATGCCGTCCGTTTTTAAATAATTTTGCTGCACTATCATAAGATATCCCAATCCTTCCTGGGACCCCATAAATTCAGCAGCAACATCGAGGCCGAATGCGGCTGCCGCTCCGACCCTGATTGAGCCGATTACATGCGGAAATATGCACGGTAAAATGACCGAGCTGAACACCTGTTTTTTCTTTGCTCCCAAAGTATACGCCGCATCGATATATATTTTTGGAATATTTCGTATTGCATCCAGTGTAACAACCCCGATAATAACCGACACACCAACAGTAATCAGTACGATCTGCGGTACCCTTCCTATGCCAAACCACAGTATGAACAGGGGTATCAACGCAAAGACCGGTACCGGCCTTATAAAATCAAATACGGAAGTAAAGGAATCTCTTATAAATTTGCTGTATGCCATGAGTATGGATGTTCCCACGCCCAGCACCGTTCCAATAATAAAACCAACTACGATCATGTAGATACTAATAGCAAGCGCTTTTGGAAGAGCAGCGCTTAATATTTTAAACGACTTTAATACATCGACGACAGAAGGCAGTATTATAGGTCTTACATGGAGCACATTAGTGATCAGGAACCAGATCAAAAGTATTGCAAACCACATCCAGGCGCCGATTAAATATTTCTTTATTTTTGCTCTTATGTTTTCTTCTTCTTTCATTTTATTTTGAAATCTTCTCCTATTTGATAATTAGCTGGTCCATCAATTTCGCTCGGCATTTTAGAAATTCGGGGCTGAGCTTTAGAGAAACATCCCTCGGATAATCAAACGGAATATCCATAATATTTTTTATTCGTCCCGGGGGCCCCTCCATAACAACTGTTTTTTCAGATAAAAAAAGAGCTTCTTCAACATCGTGGGTAATAAAAATAACAGTTTTATGGGTTTCCCCCCACAGCTGCAGGATTGCAACCTGGAGAGCTTCCTTCGTCATCGCATCGAGACTACCGAAAGGTTCGTCCATTAGCAGTATTTCAGGATCGTTCGCAAAAGACCGCGCAAGGTCCACTCTCTTTTTCATACCCCCGGAGAGCTCTCTCGGATATAGGTTTCTTGACTGCCATAAGTCGACCAATTCCAGATAATGTTTCACTACCGGTTCAATTTCGCTTTTTTTAAGCCCCTTCATCCTTAATCCGAAAGCTACATTCTGGGCGACAGTAAGCCAGGGAAATACTGAATCATTTTGAAACACCATGCCTCTATCCGCCCCCGGTCCTTTTAAGGTTTTGTTATCAAGAAGTATCTCGCCATTACTAACCGGGTTGAGGCCCGCGATTGCATGCAAAGTCGTGGTTTTACCGCAGCCTGATCTGCCTATCAGACAAATAAATTTACCTTTACTGATTTCCAGATTTATGTTTTCAACAGCTTTAAAATCACCTTTTTTCATCTTATAAGTTACATCCACATTTCTCAGGACCAGTTCAGTCAATTTTCTCTCCGTATTGTGTAATTAATACATACCCATGGCTCATGGTTTGCAAACCATCCGTCTATTTTATTCTATATTTCTTTTTTTCCAACGATAATAATGAATCAATAGATAAAAAATATCCGATCCACGATCATTTTAGTCAATGCTTCTATACACCTTTTTTAGAAAAAGACCTGATGTTTAAAATTGATCCTTTTTTCAAACCTAAAACCTCGGCAAAAAGACCTGGTAAATTTATCTCATCTTCCGCCAGCTGATTATCAATCTCTATCCACCCACGAAGAGGGATTTTTTCGTTGTTAACCTCCACAAGATCTCCCGCTCTGGAATTCAATCTTTCCGCCAGCCCGGCGCCTATAAATATTGTTCGATCCGGGCCATATTCACCGGTATCTATTATCCCCACAAGGGTTGCTTCTTCGAACAGCTTTACCGTTCGCCTGCGTTTTTCTGTAGCCTCCAGGTCCGATTTCCCGTTTTCATTTATCACTACACCGTAAATATCAAGGGCAAATTCACGGCTGACCAATCCATTATTAAAATCCTCGAGGACAAGTTCCGGATTTCTTTCGTAGGGATGCCCGTAGCCCCCACCCCCGCAGGTGTGTGTGGTGAATGTAGCGCCAACAGGAAAGTTAATCCGGCTGATCTTTGTATCGTAATGCCGTATTTCTTCCTTGCATTTCCACTCGTAATGTCCACTACTGGATGAGAGTCCATTGAAAAGACCAAAAGGCGGAATTTTAACCCGTTCCGTAAAAATTGACAACAGAGGATCTGAACCATGTTCAACAGACTCATATTCTACACTGTAACCGTATCCGCCGCACCACTTTCCCGCTCCAGCTGAATCCTGTCTGAATTCCCACCTGTTGACACGAAAAGGGTACATAGCTTCCCATACTTCCGCTGGTTGGTTTGAGCAGTTTCCCATCGAATTGATTATTGCGCTGTTACCATCTTTATTACACCTTGCTCCCATGCCTCCAACCGGCATCATATAAAGCACAAAAGGATCTCCCGACCTCGGATTATGGCCTCCTATACCAATATCACTATTCGCGCCGTATTCGCACGCCTCGACGAGTTCCGGGGTAGCCTGTGCAATAGCTCCCATCACTATACCGAAAATACGTTGAGAAGTATTGGTGTTCCCGGCAGCTACCGGATGGGGGTAAGTCGGGTTTAATAAACATCCTTCAGGGGCTATTACTTTCATAGGCCTGAACATACCCGCATTTAACGGCGCATCAGGCGCAAGTATGCATTTCGCAGCTCCATAAGTCGCGGAACAGGTCACCGCCAGCGGCGAATTGATCGGGCATAGCACCTGAGGATCGGTCCCCGTAAAATCGAAGACGATTTCGTCTTTTTTAACTGTCATCGTTAGTACAATGCGGACAGGCTGAGTGTCTTCTCCTGCGTCATCCATATAATCAAAATAACGATATGTCCCGTCCGGTACACGGGAAATGCGGTTACGCATGATTTCTTCACCGTAGTTGATCAAATAATCTATTCCGGCCACAACCTTCTCAACTCCATGCTTCGATATCATTTCGAGCATTCTTTCTTCACCGATCCGAAGCGAGGCGACCTGTGCCGCAGAATCCGCGTATATCCGTTTTGGCGCCCGCACATTGGCGGCGAAAAATTTAAGAAGCTGATCATCCAACTTATCATTTCTATATAATTTGAGGGGAGGAATAATCACGCCTTCATGAAAAATCTCTTCCGCTTCACCCGCGAAACTACCCGGGGCTAAACCTCCCACGTCAGGGTAGTGGGCCCGGTTAGCAACATAGCCGATTAGCTTCCCATCGGCAAACAGCGGTCTGATCATATTGATATCCGGCAGATGGCTGCCGCCGAGATAGGGGTCGTTGTGCATCACTATGTCACCCGGCTCAAAGTTCTCCCGGCCAAAAGTTTCGACACAGGATTTCACTGCAAAATGCATACACGCAAGATGAACAAGCACAAATTCTGCTTCAGCAGATAAATCTCCATTTGCATCAAAGATTGCACAGGAGAAGTCCTTTCCTTCATTTAGAATGGAGGAGTAGCTTGTTCGCGCCATAATTCCGCCCATCTCACGGGTGATATTTATCAGCACATTTTTAAATACTTCCTGGGTAACAAGGTCCAGTTTCATGATGTTTCCTCCATTACCATATTCAATATTTCATCGACCGTTACGATAAACCCGGGTGGTACAAGTGTTGTTGAGCCCCCTTCTTCTATTACTGCCGGTCCCGAGATACGGTTGCCGTAAGTTAGCGATGGCCTCCAGTAAATTTCCGCCTGTACAGCGGTAGGCTTTTCATTCACTTCAAGGTACACGGTCCTGTTTTCTCTCCGGGCAATTTCTGGTATTGCTTCTGATTTTTTACGGCTCTCCAGGCGTAAGGTACGGGCAGATCCTGTCGCATTAACCCTCACATGCACTATCATTATCGGCTCACCTGGATTTGCGTATGTATAACGGCGTTTATGCTCGGCATTGAATAGTTCTGCAATATGCTCGCGGGCCTGCTCCTGTTTTAACGATGATTTTTTGTCAAGCGGTACATTAATCTCATAAGTTTGGCCCTGATACCGCATATCAAGTGAACGGGTCAATTCGATTTCATCCCGAGGAATGCCTGAGCGTGTAAGTTGGTCGACAACGCGGTTTTCCAGGGAAATAAAAATCGGCTCCAGTACCTTCTTATCTATGGTGTTCAATGCCTGGTAGAGAGTGCGTGAGGCTCCCGCGGTCGGCCGTGCAGCAACCATACCAAAAGCAGAAACATTGCCGGGAAAAATTGGGATCAGAGCTTTCGGTACTCCCAGCTCCTTCATCAACGCGGCGGCATGCAGCGGGCCGGTCCCTCCAAAGCACACAAGGATAAACTCCCTCGGATCGTATCCTTTTTCGATAGAGACATATCTCAATCCGTTGAGCATATTTGCATTGATAATACGCAAGATTCCAAGCGCTAATCCTTTATCATCAAGTCCTGTTTGTTTTCCTAATTTGTTTAAAGCCTCCTTAGCTCCGGACACATTCAACCTGGCTTTACCGCCGAGAAACATATCCGGATTTATATAACCAAGATGGACATGCGCATCAGTTACTGTAGGCTCTATCCCGCCTCTGTCATAACTCGCGGGGCCCGGGTCCGCGCCGGCACTTTGCGGTCCTACATGAAGCGCACCTACTTCATCGAGCCAGGCGATACTCCCCCCTCCCGCTCCAATCGACTTGGCATCTACCGCTGAGAATCCCAGCGTTCCCTCCCACTCAAGGAACAGCTCTGAGGTCATTATGGGAGCGCTGTTTTCCACAATACCCATGTCTGTGCTTGTGCCACCCATATCAAAGGTAATCACTTTACTGAAGCCGCTGTGGTCAGCGAGGTACGCTCCCCCGATTGCTCCCGCTGCGACTCCGGAATTAAGAGTCAATACGGGCTTGTTTACTATCTCTTCAGCACCTATAATACCTCCGGATGCCTGCATCATAAATACGGTCCTGTGTTTGTTTCCTACTCCAAATTTCTCTAATATGGATTCAATGTAATTTGAAATAATTGGAACCAGTGATGAGTTAAGCACTGTATTGTAAGTCCTTTCAAATTCACGCCATTGGGGCCATATTTCTGAAGAAAGTGTTACACGCGCTTCCGGAAATATTTTTGTTAATTCTTCACGAACCGCTATCTCATGGTCATTATTGGCATAGGAATGGATGAGACACACAGCAATATTATTAATTTCTTCCTTTTTTAACTGATCAACAACAAATGGCAAATTACTTAAATTCAGCGGCTGGATTTCAACCCCTTTATAATCCATGCGTCCATTAATTTCAAAAATCAAACGGCGCGGAGTCAAAGGCTTTGGTTTGTCCCAGTAAAGGTCATATATATTTTCTTTTGTCTCGCGCCGAATAAGAAGAACATCCCGGAAACCTTTCGTTGTAATAAGTGCGACCTTAGGGAGTTTATGCTGAAGTAATGCGTTGGTGGCTATCGTTGTGCCGTTGATGTATGTAGAGATGTTCTCCGGAGATGGAAGCTCGTTACGGCCTTCAAGAATGCCGGCGATGGGAGATTCGGGTGTAGTTGGAACTTTTGTGACAAATTTGATACGGCCATCTTCACCCAATAATAAAAAATCTGTATGCGTCCCCCCGACATCAATACCCACGATATCTCTTTCCATATTTTACCTCCAGATTGAAAAATGTGAGTAACAGGACATATTCTTTATTGTTTTCACTCTTTAAAAAGGGTAACTATTTTTAACAGCGCTTTTAAATCATATGTTAAAGTGTCGGCGCGCACACCCACGCACTGATTGCCTTTTCTTCACCTGGATTTACTGTATAATGGGGTTCACCCGGGGGTATAAGTATTGCATCCCCCTCATTTAGTAAATAATACCTATCAAGACCCGGTAGATGCATCACCAATTTACCCTGTATTACATAGCAAAACTCATCTGCATCTTTATGCCCCTTATCCAGGCTGGATTTATGCCCCGGAAGCAGGTTTCCGACAGAGAAAATCAGTTTATCCGTGTGGAAATAAATTTGAGTAAACTCCTCTCCCTCCATCAGCATTTTTGCTTCACCCTTTCGTATTACTTTCGCTTCCATTGAATGCCCCCGATGTTTTAAATAAATTATTTTTCCTCAGCTTGCACCGAACAATTACAGGTATACCGATCGTTAATGTCAACTTTTTAAAAGTGACAGCGTATAAGAATCCGCCGCAAGCATTTCCGCACCCAGTATTGGCAGATACATGTCGTAACTAACCAATATTTCACTATTTAAATGTTGTTTTAACGAATCGATGAAAGTTGATAATATACTTTTGTCTATATTTGCAATGTCACCCCATAAAATCAACATTTCCGGGTCCAGTAAAAAACATGCGGAAAGAATTAGCTTTTTTACTTCTGCTAATAATTGCATAAAAGAAGGCTCCAAAGCGATATTATTCAAATTCTCTGACCTATAGTTTTTGTAGAAATTTATAATATCATTTTCCGGTCTCCATATCTCCCCCACTGCACCATTATTTCCTCTAAACAATTTTTTTTCGATGATAATCCCCGAACCTATACCAAAAGGGGCAAGGTAAATTAAAAACGCGATAATATTTTTATACTTTTCTTTGAGATAATAATGTAAAAAATAGGCTGCGCAGTTTGCATCATTTTCAATTACAATTGGTATATTCCGGATCTTTTTCATGATACATTTTTTAAATTCAGGAATCTCCCAATTAAAACCCGGGGAAAGAGTGATACTGCCTTTAGGGCTGACAACCGATTCGACGCTTATGCCAAGGCCTTTTATGCTGCTGATCTCGTTGTTATTTTTTCTAAATATGGAAACAATCTTATCTATTACTGATTCAGAAGTAAAATTTGTGATCTTATCTTCTGTTTGAATAAGTACTTTTCCGGAAAAGTCATTCAATGTATAAAGAATTGAATCCTTTTTTATATAAATACCTGAAAAAAAACCATATTCACCGTTTAATGATAGTAGAACCGATTTTTTGCCCCCCTGCTTTCCAGATTCTCCCTTGCCTTTTTCGCATAATAATTTTTTTCCTTTTAATTCTCTGATCAGGTAAGAAACGGTAGATGGTTGTAACCTGGTAACAGCTGAAAGGCCTGCCTGAGAAATACTCTTATGAGCTCGAATAAGCCTCAGAAGTCTGGCCTGGTTACTGACTTTTCTACCTGGATTACTTAATAATTTAGTTAGTTCATTCATTGTATAAACTAACGGCACTCTACCATATTAAGAAATCTTTGTCAAGAAGAATATTAACAAAGACATTTAAACCTTAATAATTTTATTGGTGCGTGAATCAAAAACATCTTGAACTCAATTATTGATTTTGTTATCATTGAAAAACATGCAAATATTGAAAAAATATGTTCTTATTATGCAGGTGTTTGTTAAACATCCGGTGGAAATTTTTTTCATGTTTAAAAGGCTTTTGCACCATAGTAAATTGGTATGACAACCATATTTTATTTCCAGATGGAGGAATAGATGGAACAAAATCAGGATGGGCCAAAGCAGACCAAAGAAGTGCAGGTTTGCAGGTATAATGACGCAAAGATCCTCGTTGCAAAGGATGAGGTTGTTGGGATGCA
>DRHN01000482.1 GCA_011049595.1 Spirochaetota bacterium
AAATTAGGCATTATCATATCGAGCAATACAAGATCTATTATGTCCTTTTTTTCTTTAAATATCTCTAAACCCTTTCCGCCGCCATCGGCGATTAATACTTTATAGCCAAGATTCCGAAGCATCTTTTTTGCCAGATTTATGACAATCTCCTCATCATCAATAACCAGGATTGTCGCGCTGCCCTTTATGAGAGTTGTGTCTTTTTTTATTTCAATGACCTTCTTTTCTGAAACGGGAAAGTATAAGGTAAATATTGTCCCCCTACACGGTTCACTTGAGACATCTATATAGCCTCCATGGTTTTTTACTATACCATATACGGTTGCTAATCCTAATCCGGTACCTTTCCCCTCTGATTTTGTTGTAAAAAATGGCTCAAATATATGTTCACACACTTCTTTAGACATCCCGAATCCATCATCCGCAACCGTGACCTTGATATAATACACAGGGACAATATCAGGTTTGCTTTTTATAAAAACTTTATCAAAATATAGGTTTTCTGTTCTGAGGATCAGCTCTCCTCCGTTAGGCATTGCGTCTTTGGCGTTTATTATTAAATTTGTAAATATCTGGTCAAGCTGGTGTCTGTCTGCTTCAATAGTTTTTATATTTTCATCAAATTCGTATTTTACCTTAATATTTTTTTCAAATATTTTTTCTGAAACATTTACTGTATCTCTTATTACCTTGTTGATTTTTAAAGGAACGGGGTTGTACTTCCCGCCGCGCGCAAACCCCAAAAGCTGTTTGGTCAAATTTGCAGCCCTTTCTGCCCCTCCTAAAATTACATCGGCTGCCTGGCCCACAGTCGAGCTAGTATCAGGAAACTGCATCTTTAACAATTCAGCGTACCCCATTATTCCGGTGAGGATATTATTAAAGTCATGCGCTATGCCGCCGGCGAGCCTGCCGATCGACTCCATTTTTTGGGCGTGGAAAAGTTGTTCCTGCAGGTTTTTCTTTTCCTCTTCAGCCCGTTTGTTTTCAGTTATGTCGTCAAAGACCGCGACAAAATAGCCTTTTTGAGGGCAGAAAGCCATCACGGAAAACCATATCTTTAATGTGTCAAGATATATTTCAAATCTCGCCTCCTCCCCTGTTAAAGCCACTCTCCCGTAAATGTCAAACAATTCCGGACTATCTTTTTTAAGACCGGGTATCGCTTCTGTGACTTTTTTCCCGATGACTGTTTCTTTTTTTAATCCTGTAATTTTTTCAAAAGCGTCGTTAACATTAAGATATATCCAGTCGATCGGCCGGTTGTCCTCATCGACAATTATCCGGCAGCACGCAAACCCGTTGAGCATCTTTTCAAATAATGAACGATACTTTTCCTCGCTTTCACGCAATGATCGCTCCGCTGTTTTGCGCTCCGCGTTTTCATTGTGCAGTTCCTCAATCACTTTTGTAAGATCCTCGGTCCGTTCGTTCACCTGTATCTCTAATTCATCATAGGCTTTTTGCAGTGCTTCCCGAGCTTCTACCCGCTCAACGAGCTTCCCAAGTCTCTCGGTGTATCCATTGACCAGTTTTTGCTCAAAATCCTCGATAAAAGGAAGATCTTCCGTATACCCGATTAATAGTTCACCTCTTTGCTTCCCTTTCACCTTGATGGGCGCTGATAGGTAATTTTCACACGTTCCTTTAATATTGCAGAACTCCTCTTTATCAAGATCTATTTTCGCATAGATTTTTTCAGAAAACTGCATACTGCCCGGGACTACATCTTTCAGGAATATTCGAAACAGTTCACTTAGATCTGTATATTTATCGGATAACCGTCCTAAATCATACAATCCATTCAGCTCTTTTATTCTTTCTCTTAATGCATCTTCCATCTGCATATGGTCGGTGATGTCGATTGCCATTCCAATTGTTCCAATTACATCACCGTTTATATCTTTGTATGGAGAGTAAAAAATATCTAAATAAACATCCCTTTGAGTTCCCTGAACAGATATTACATCTCTATACATCCTCCCATCCAGTGACTCGTTGATACCCTTTATGATTTCCGGGTAATCCTTGTACATGTCCAATGCTGAAACCCCAACCACCTCACCCGGTTTCAACCCGAGGGCGGACAACTTTTTACCTTCCGAAAGGATAAACACTCCATTTTTATCCAGCATAAATATTATGGCTTGAGCATTTGTTACTAGTGCCCTGAATTTCTTTTCAGATTCATTAAGAGTCCTTTCGGCCTGATCGCGCTCTTTTATGTTCTGCTTAAGCTGTTTATTGGCTCCACTAAGCTCCTCTGTCCTCTTTTCAGCAAGCTCCTCAAGTTGATCCTGATATCGCTGTAATTCTAATTCTTTTCTCTTCCTGTCAGTTATATCCCACTCTATACCAACCCACTTTACCGGATTCCCGTTCTCATCATGCTTTATTTTACCCGTAGTATGTAACCAGCGGATGCTACCGTCTTTATGCCGTATCCGATACTCATTGTCATAATGGCCCTTTTGGTTTTTAAATTGTCTCTTAGCAATTGCAACTGTTTTGTCCAGGTCATCCTTAATACATCGGCTGTCCCAGACTTCGATAGAATTGGGGAATTCCGCGTCAGTAAAACCGATAAACTGTTTCATACGGGGGGAAATATAGTGCTCATCACTGCTCGAATCATATGAAAAATCGGCATTCAGTTTTAAATACCACAAACCCCCGCCTGAGCCTTCAATAGCCAGTTTAAGCAGCTCTTCTTTATCTTTCAGCATCCTTTCCGACTGTCTCAACCTGTTCTCAGTTTTTTCAAGTTTGTCCACCCTTTGGTGTAATGCTTTAAATTCCTTTATTAATTCCTGTTTTTTTTTATTTTTATATTCCATAAGTCAAGCCTTGGAAAGTGGTTGTCAAACTTACTCAATAACAAAATTTAATTAATATAAATAATACGATATATACGGAAAGATCTTTTAAAAAATAAAAATTTAAACCCGGTATCTGAAAGCCTTTGAGGTGATACCGGGTTTAATAAAATGGGTGTTTTAAAAATTCTAATCTACGCTATCTCTTCCTTCAATGTAATTTCAGTGACCTCTGCAGCGGTTTCCTCTTCTAAACCCATTGCAGCGGCTTCTTTTCTCACATCTTTTCTCCTGCCGGCTTTTATCCCTGGAAGGGCCTTGAATTCATTCTCCCCATCCTCTTCAACCTTGAACTGCGACACAAGACCCTGAAGTTGCTGCGCCATCCCCGATAGCTCCTCGGTGGTTGCAGCCATCTCCTCAGCCGCAGATGCCGCCTGCTGGGTTATCTCGTTCACACTCTCTATCGCCTTGGAGGTCTGCTTCGCGTTCGATGACTGCTCTTCAGTAGCCGCGCTTATGCTCTGGCTCATTTCATTGATGTTGTCTATTGCCTTCGAAAGCTCCTTGTTGGCGCTGACCTGCTGCTCGAGCGAAGTGGCAAGGTCATTTATCATATCCGCAGACTTCTGCGCTCCTTCCGTGATCTGCTCCATCGATTCCTTTGACTCCTGGGCAAGCTCAACTCCGTCCTTTACGTTCTTAACGCTCTCCTTTATCAAATTCTCAATCTCTTTTGTCGAGGACGCGCTCCTGTCAGCGAGCTTTGAAACCTCGTCTGCAACAACCGCAAACCCTCGCCCGTGCTCTCCTGCCCGCGCAGCTTCAATCGACGCGTTCAGTGCAAGCAAGTTTGTCTGGTCTGCAATATCGGAGATGACATTGATGATACCTGCGATCTTATCGGAGCTTTCGGATATCAGGTTGATGGCTTCAACCGCCTTCCCGACTGTCCTGGCCCCTCCCTTTGACTTTTCAACCGACTCTTTTGCAATTTCCGACACACTTTCCAGGGTCTTCGTAACCTCGTCAATGGATTTCTGCACCTGATCCATGCTGGTTGCGGACTCCTCCACGGCGCTTGTCTGAGACTGCGCGTGCTCGGATACCTGCTCAACCGACGCTGTGAGCTCCTCAACAGATGCGCTCGTCTCCTCCAGCGTGGATGCCTGGTTCTGGGCACCTTCGGACAACTGCTGCGCGCTCGCTGACATCTCCTCAGTGCTCGAGGCTATCTCAGAGGCTCCTTCACGTATCTGCAGAGTCATGTTTTTCAAGTTTGCTACCATCTTCCATATCGCGGCTGCTATTCCTGTTCTTTGCTTTTTACCAGTATCTTCGAACTTCACTGTCAAATCACCTTCGGCAACCTTTTGTGCGATATCGACAATAACAGCGGGCTCACCCCCGACCTGTTTTGCCAACCCTCCCGCAAAAACTAAAGCAAGAACAGCGACCCCGATCGCCATCACCACCCCTATTATCAGTATAAGCATCGTCATAGATCTTATAGGGGCCATTACCTCTGCCTGATCGATCTCGGCCAGCAGTGCCCAGGTAGTGTCGTCGAATATCGTTATAGGGGTGTAAGCGGATAAAACAGGGTTTCCGTTGTAGTCGATGATAATATCTTCAGCTGTTTCACCTGCGAGCGCCTGCCTGCTCGCCTCCGTGTCTACGCTACCAAGGTTCGGGTTGGCAAAGGACGCTATAACCGAGTGGTTTTCGGGGTCGAGGAATGAATCCGACCTCATGAGTTTGTCTTCTCCAACCAGGTAAGTCTCGCCTGTCTCTCCCATCCCTGTGCGTTCCTGCATAATTTTGTTTACACCTTCAAGGGAGAGCTGAAGGGCTACAATAATTTCCACTTTTCCGTCATTCACAACAGGCTGCGCTATGAAGGCCGCGGGCTCGTCGTTGCTGGGAGCGTAGGGCTCGAAATCAGCGAATGCAAACTCCTCTGTTTCAAGGACTTCCCTGACAAGAACCCCAAGACCCGATCTTGAGAACTTGCCGTTGACCATGTTTGTTTGATAGTCAGACTCTTCTGCTGCAGTGAAAAATACGTAGCCGTCGGGGTTTATGAGGAAGAGGTCATAGTAGCCGTACATATCTACATATTTTGCAAAAAAGTAGGTCCCGTCCTCATCCTTCGGGCTGAAAGCCTCTGCCACATCTATCTCGGCAAGAAGCCCCCAGGTTGTGCCACCTATATCCACGGGGGTGTAGACAGACAGCACGGGATTCCCGTTGTAGTCGATAATGACTTTTTCTTCTGTGTTTCCCGCCAGCACCGCGCGTGCTGCTTCGGTATCAACCTGTCCTTTCTTCGGGTCGGCGAATGACGCCACCACTGTATGGTGCTCCGGGTCAAGGTATGAGTCAGAGCGCATCAGCAGGTCCTGACCGATAAGGTATGTCTCACCTGTATCTCCAAGCCCTGAACGCTCGCCCATGATCGTATTGACGGCATCTATTGATATCTGCAGGGCTACAACACCGATCGTTCTTCCACCCTCTTTGATCGGAGCGGCAACAAACTGGGCCGGTGCCCCGGCAGATGGTTCATAAGCCCTGGTATCAGAGATGCCTACCCTGCCCTCTTCGACGGCAATCCTCCAGGCATCCCGTAACCCTGAGTCGATGTCCTTGGCCCTCTGGCCAAAGTCAGGCTCCTTTGTTACAGTGAAAACAGTATCTCCATTCTTCGCGTCCATCAGAAAAACGTCATAATAGCCGTACTGCTCCATGTAGTAATCCAGGGTTTGAAAGTACCTGTCGTGCACCGATTTGTATCCGGCAGGTGCCGTGTATTTGCCGCCGGTGTGCCCTTTGAACCGTCCGCCTGCAGCACCTCCGTTAGCCTTATACGCGGAATCCAGTGCTTTGTACGCCTGTTTCACGTAGGGGTTATCGGCAAGCACCAGCGCATCTCCTTTGCGTTCCGCGAAAAACCTTTCGATCTGGGCTTTCTTGTTGTCTCGATTTGATACCAGTTTCGCAATCGCCTCACCCCTCAGTGTGTTTACAGTTTCATTCAGGACTCCCATGTCACCCTGTCTCTCGGAAAAGTAGGTCTCGATGGTTGCCTTCTTGATCCCTCGGACAGCCGCTAGCTGATTCATTGCGTTTTTAGTCAGGGCCTTTGTTGACAGCCGGGCTGCCAGAAACCCCACACCTGCAAGAGGTATGACCCCTGCTATAAGAAACATCATGATCAGCTTGGGCCTCAATTTCATATCACTTAATCCAGCCATTTTTTTAAATCCTCCTTAGATTTTATTTTTTTGTTTTGTTGTTTTGTGAAGCAATACTTTTAGAACATTATTTATTGTTCTCAATCCTTTCAGCTTGCCGTCAATGCCTCTTTTTTTGCCTCCAGTCTGGCAAGCTCGATCTTCTCTTCGGATGTTAGGATCCTGTCAATGTTCAGCAGTACTATCAGCTTTTCACCAACCTTCCCGACTCCCCTGATATACTCTTCTGTTATTTGGCCCACGCAGGGCGGAGGAGGCTCTATCTGACCCTCATCTATCCTTATCACATGGCTAACACTGTCCACAACGGTCCCTATAGACCTGCCGTCAATCTCAACAACGATGACGCGTGTCATTCCTGTGTACTCCTTCTGCTCCATCCCGAACCTCTCTCTGAGGTCCAGTATAGGGATAATATCGCCCCTGAGGTTAATAACACCTTTGACGAACGCGGGAGCTTTTGGGAGCCTTGTTATTTCTCTGTGTCTTATCACCTCCTTTACAGTCTGGATATTTACCCCGTAATCGTCATCGCCGATGGCGAAGCTGATTAACTGGTCGAGCTTTCCCTCTGCTGCTCTTGATTCCTTCTGACTTTCCAATTGCTTTCACCTCCCCTCAGCATTAGCTGCGAATAGTTTATTTGATTGTATCCAGCTTTTAAATAATCTTTCTGAGATCCATATTTAACTCACAAAATGGACACACAAATTATAGCAATACTTGTGCCAATTGAAGTATAAAAAATTATTTTGGTAAAAAATTGCTTTTTATAACTGCCGGGCGATCCAATGACTTATAGGCAAGCTGCCAGCTAGTTATCTGCTATTGTTAATTCATTGAAATGCAATAAATTAGAGCTTTTACTATCCAAAGTAAAAAAGCGAAGAAAAATGAAGAAACTGCTGATCCCTATGTAACTCGATTATCCTCTCTTCAATCGCTTAAAACAGAAAACGGTATTTTTTTCCTGCCGAATAAGAAATATTCTTATTAAACAGGAAACATTATTAACCATTCAGAAACAATGCCGGAATTTGAGCGCTATAATTTTATCAGTATCAATATTCATCCAGCACTTCGCGCACCTTCTGAAAAAGAGATCGGATGGAGAAAGGTTTCTGTAGAAACGGCACCTTTTCATCCAGCACACCATGATCGACTATTGTGTCATCCGTATAACCTGAAATATACAGTATTTTCAGTCCTGGATATGTCTCCAGAAGCTTTTCCGATAAGTCTTTACCGCCCATTTCAGGCATTACTACATCCGTAACAAGAAGATTGAGCTCCTTTACTTTCAAACGATCAATAGTCTCGAGAGCTTCTATTCCGGTAGATGCATCATAAACTCTATATCCGTGTTCAGCGAGCACCTTGCTAGCCAGTTTTCGTATGTTTGGCTCATCTTCGACAAAAAGGATGTGTTCAGATCCACCCCTTAGATCCTGTTTTTGAATTACACCACTGGGCGGTTTCTCATTATCTCCAATTGCCTCAGGCAGATATATCTTAAAGGTTGTTCCCAAGCCGGGCTCGCTGTACACCCAAATAAATCCACCGCATTGTTTTACAATACCATAGACCGTAGACAGGCCGAGTCCAGTCCCCTTTCCGGCTGTCTTAGTGGTAAAGAAAGGCTCAAAGATATGTTTACGGGTCTCTTCATCCATTCCGAGACCTGTATCGCTCACAGCAAGCATCACATATCTGTCGTATTTCATCCCATGATGCTGAGTACAAAAACTTTCATCCAGATAGCACTTTTTTGTTTCTACAGTGAGCTTGCCGCCCCCCGGCATTGCATCTCTGGCGTTGATCACCAAATTCATGACGACTTGCTCCATGCGTCCATGATCAGCTAAAATAGTGCCTGTGTGCGCCTCAAGTTTTGCAATCAGCTTAACGTCTTCACCGATCAATCTGTGCAGCATACCGCAAAGGTTTTTAATCAACAGGTCGATGTTAAGATTTTTTGGTTCCGTGACCTGTTTCCGGCTGAATAACAAAAGTTGCCGGGTCAGGTCAGAAGCCCTTTTACCCGCTTTCCGGATCTCCATGACTTTTTTAACGACTCCATCATCCAAAACCGGCTCCAGCATGATCAGGTCCGCATAGCCCAGTATAGCAGTCAGGACATTATTGAAATCATGGGCGATCCCCCCGGCCAATCGCCCGATCGCCTCCATCTTCTGTGTTTGGTGGAGCTGACTCTCCAATCGAATTCGGCTGGAAATGTCTCTACTGATAGAAAGAACAGCCGGTCGGCCTCTATAGTCAAAGGCTACGGCAGTTATCTCCACAGGTATAGTTGAGCCGTTTTTAGCGACCTCTTCGGCCTGAAAGGAAGCCCTGTCCGTTTCTTTTAATTTTTTAATGTGCTCGCCGGCAGGAACATCATCCGAAAACGAAATTATGTGCTTCAAACTCATTTGCCGCAATTTTTCCCTTTTATAGCCCGTACGCTCACTCATTGTTCGGTTTGCTTCAAGGATCTTCCCATGAAAGTCGTGAATGAGGATGGCGTCCCCGGCGTTGTCGAACAGGGTCCTGTACTTTTCTTTTTCCTCGAGTAATGCTTTCTCAGCCTGTTTGTGCCCGGTTACATCCTGTAAAGAACCAATTAGCTCAATAGCTTCCCCTGTGTCATCAGCTATAAACTTTCCACCTTCTGACCACACGGTACGTTCCGTTCCATCAGGTCTTAAGACCCGATATTCTAACGGGAGGGATATCTTTTCTTTTAAAACTCTTTCATTCGATTTTCGGACTTTCTCGATATCGTCCGGGTGAATTGCGCCGGAAACAGCAGATTCAATTTTCCCGTCGAACTTGTTTTTATCAATTCCGTATATACGATACATCTCTTCAGACCACTGCACTTCACCGGATTTTAAATTCCAGCTCCAGCTACCTAAATGGGCGGTTCTCTCGGCTTCTTGCATTATGAGTTGTGTCTTGAGAAGTTTTTCTTCCGTATACAGCCGGTCTGTAATGTCATCTCCGATAGCGAGCAAGCCAGTAACATTTCCATCTTCTTTGAACGTCTCATAGTGCCACTTGATTTCACGCTCCCCGCCACCTTTTGTTACAATATGGTTAATATTTCCGTTTGTTTGGATATTACGCACAGCTATGGAGAAAATATTTCGAGTTCTCTTTTTGTCGCGCTCCGGTAAGAAAGTGGTAAACCAGTCCTTACCTTTAACTTCTTCAAGTCTGAAGCCTGAAATTTCCTCCATATATGGGTTAAAGCGTACGATATTTCCCTCAGTGTCGAGAACAAGCACAATCGCCTGTAATGTATTTATTAAGCTTTCAGTAAAATCCTTCTCGCAGCGTAACTTTTTCTCAGCAAGTTTACGTTCGGCGATTTCATATTGAAGCTTCTGATTGAGCTGTGTGAGCTCAGAGGTGCGTTCTTCAACCGGCGCTTCGAGATGATTCTTGTGTCCTTTCAATTTCTCTATCACTTTTTTTCGTTCGGTGGTCCGGGATGCTAAATCAACCTGTCTCCCTCCCATTTTTATTCAGCTCCGCAACCTCTTTCTCCATTTTCACGGAACAATCAGGGTATAGCCCGTGTGTAAATTGTACCTGTGAAAGGTTACGGACGTATACTTCGACCTCCTCCCAATTTCCCTCATCATCTCTGACCTTCCTGCAGCTCATGCAAATGTGTAGCATCCCGCATAAAGTCTTGATGTTAGCTAAAACATCCTGCAGCTCATAGATCAACATTTCTCTTTCTTGTTCGATGCGTTTTTGCTTTTCTGTTTCCTTTCGGATCTGTTTTTTGTCTTATCTTCGGTCTTTTTAAGAGACTCATTCCCCCCGAAAAATCTTGTCCTTTACTAGTTGTGGATATTTTTCAATATTTATTAAGCAATTTATATGCCAAAATGTTCAGTTTCTTTGTGTAAAATCGGTTTCAAGAAATGTAATGAGATACATTGGCAGATAAAATGGCTACAATGTGGAGTATGTTTCTCGCTTATTCTTTATTTGAAAAGCAGTTAAAGCTAAGCAAACCAAAACCGACCAGTAAAAAAATTTGTTTCTCAACTGTTTAACTCTCATTCGTGCTGTTGATAAGACCATGATAGAAAGCTGAATCTTCCTGCCGAATAAGAATTATTCTTGTGATACAGGAAACATCCTTTTTCATTAAGCAATAATTCGAATGCTTTAATCAGGCGAATTTGTCAAGTCCAGTGAAGGTGATTCAAATATTTTTGGCGATGTCGTATTTTTTAAAAAGAGCATACAGCCGGGAAAGGGAAACACCCGAAATTCGACAGGCTTCTTTCATATCTCCTCCGGTATTGTCTATCAAGTCCTGAAGATATGAGTGCTCTATTTCAGAAATTCGGGCGTCCCGTACTTCCTGCAGCCTTCGAAGAGATGAAGTGGTCATTCCTTTTGGATTTCGACTGACCCGGGATGGGACCTTATTATAAATTGTTGAACGGGCAATTTCCGCCCGAAGATAGGTAGGCAGATGAACAGGAAAAAGCGTTGGTTCCTTCCTGGCCACCGCAAATACGCGGTTCATGGTCTGAAGAAGCTCTCTTACATTTCCCGGCCAGTGCCAGTTATTGAGAGTGGTAATAAAATCCGGCGAAAATCCCTTTATTGCGATCCCGTCTTTTTCGCAGAGCATAGTTATGTGTTTCACTGCGATTTCCATAACATCTTCCCTGCGTTCTCTTAAAGGTGGCAGATGGATCTCAAAAGACCTGAGACGATACAACAGGTCCTGACGAAATGTCCCCTCCTTTACCATTTTATCGAGCTCCCGATTCGTAGCAGCTACCAGCCGAAAGTTACTGAGTACATCCTGACGGCTGCCCACAGGACGAAAACGGCGCTCTTGCAGAACACGAAGAAAGGCCCTCTGAAGATCTGGCGATATTTCGCTCACTTCGTCGAGAAAAAGAGTGCCCCCATCTGCTTGCAAAATGAGCCCGTCCTGGTCCTTATCCGCACTCGTAAAGGCCCCCTTCTTGTGGCCAAAAAGCGTACTCTCCACAAGAGTATTTGGGAGAGCTGCACAATCGATCACGATAAACCGGTTCATTTTGCGGGAGCTGTTCCGGTGAATTGCCGCAGCGAAGAGTTCTTTGCCGGTGCCGGTTTCCCCGGTAATAAGTATGTTGGCTTCGCTGTTAGCAGCCTGAGCAAGAAGGTCGAAGCACTTTTTCATTGAAGGTGAATCGCCGATAATCCCCTCTCGATCGAGTGCTACAGTAGTTTGGACCGTCTGTTTTTGTTCACGATATAACAGTGCGCGCTCCAGAGGAAGTATCATCGCCTGTAAAGAGGATGTTTTCTGAATATAGTCCCACACACCGCCCTTCATCGCCAGCTCGGCTCCGTCCGGATCACCTGCGCCGGTCATGATGATCACCTCAGGTGCTGCATCAATCTCCAAAATCTCCGGTATTATTTCCAACCCGTTGCCGTCCGGCATGTGGACATCAAGCAGGACAACGTCGAACAACTTTGATGTGGTTTCTTTGAGGCCGCTTACCAGACTATATGCGCACTGCACATCATGCCCCAGATATCTTACGCCCCGTGAGAGCATGTCGCAGAACAATTCATCATCATCTATGATCAATATTTTGGCCATTAGCCCCTCTCCATCTACGACTCGAATAGATTATAAAGAGTTTCTATCATTTGTTTAAGTTTCACAGGCTTCATTAAAAATTCCCGAATCCCTAATTTTTTTGCCTCTGACTCCGAGATGAGATCGCTGTATCCAGTACACAGGATAATTGGAATGTCGGGTCGTATTTTTAATATTTTTTTTGCCAGTGCCGCACCAGTCAAACCGGGCATTGTCTGATCCGTAATAACAAGATCAAAAGTGTCAGGTTTCGCACGGAAAATTTTCAAAGCCTCCAGACTGCTCTTCCTGGTTATTACGTGACATCCCAGATTACGCAAATTTTTGGCTAAAGTGTAGACTATCATCTCCTCATCATCAACGAGCATGATCCGCCTGCCGCTGAATTGGATTAACGAGGCCTCCTCCCCTTTTAGGCCCTCATCTGAATCTTTGGGAATTACAGGCAAAAGAACTTTGAAAATTGTCCCTTTCCCCGTTTCACTGAAAACTGTGATGGTCCCTCCATGGTTCCTGACAATACCGTGAGCCACAGCCAGTCCCAATCCGCTCCCCTCATCTTTCGGCTTTGTAGTAAAGAACGGATCAAATATCCGTTCGATTATCTCAGGATCAATCCCAGGTCCCGTGTCACGGACTGTCATCTCCGCATATTGTCCTGGCTCTATCTCCTTGTGCTGTACCGGTATGGCATCGGACTCAAGCTCTTTTACGTAAAGATTTATTTCAAGGGTACCTCCCTTCTCACGCATAACATATGCAGCGTTTGCACATAGATTCATCAGCACCTGATGGATCTGGATTACATCGGCCTGGATCGTGATGGGAGCGGCTGCGATGTCGGATCGGATATCGATTGTTTTAGGGATCGAAGCCCTGATCAGTTTAAGGGCTTCCTTGATGATTATGTTTATACGAGCAGGACGTAGTTCCTGCTCATCCTGACGGCTGAACGTAAGAATTTGTTTAACAAGGTCTTTGGCTCTATCTGTTCCCACGAGGATCTGTTTAAAATAGTCTCTCGCCTCGTTTTCGGCGCAGGTTTCATCTGTCAGCCACAGCTCGCTGTAGCCGCTTATGGCAGCCAGGATATTATTGAAATCATGAGCAATACCACCGGCCAAAGTGCCGATGGCCTCCATTTTCTGAGCCTGTCGGAGCTGTGATTCCAAATGTTCTTTCTCTTCAAGTGCTTTCTTTTGATCCGTTAAATCAACGGAAAGACCCTCGATATTTACATCATCATCTGCTATGCGTATACCGATAGAACGGTCGTGAAACCAGTGCCAGTTTCCGGCAGCATCGCGGATGCGATACTCCAGATCAAAACTCTTTCCCGAAGCGCACTCCTTTATGGACTTATCGAACTTCTCAAGGTCATCAGGATGTATCGAATCGTGCCAGAGGAATGGATTTTTATATAACTTGGATGCGGAGTAGCCGAGAATTTGCTCGACGCGGGATGAGTAATATGTGCCGCCTCGTTTGTTGGAAAAGGAATAAAGGATCCCCGGAACGTTTTCCACCAGGCGCCTGTACTGCTCCTCGCTCTTCTGAAGATCTATTTCAGCTTTTTTTCGCTCGGTGATATTGTCAAAGACCGCTACAAAATAGCCTTTTTGAGGGCTGAAGGCTATCACGGAAAACCATGCCTTTAATGTGTCAAGATAAATTTCAAATCTGGCCTCCTCCTCTGTTAATGCCACTTTTCCATAAATGTCAAACAGTTCAGGACAATCTTCCTTGATACCGGGTATTGCTTCTGTAACTTTTTTCCCGATAACTGCTTCTTTTTTTAAACAGGTAATCTTTTCAAAAGCTTCATTGACATCAAGATATACCCAGTCTATGGGCTGGTTGTCTTCATCGATAATTATCTGACAATACGCAAACCCGTTGAGCATCTTTTCAAATAAGGATCGATACTTTTCCTCGCTTTCCCTCAATGATCGCTCTACTTTCTTGCGCTCTATGTTTTCAATGTGCAGTTCTTCAATTGTTCTTATAAGATCCTCCGTCCGTTCTTGGACCTTTATCTCCAATTCGTCATGCGCTTTTTGCAATGCTTCCTGGGCTTCTACCCGCTCAATGATTTTTCCCAGTCTCTCGGCGTATCCATTGACCAGTTTTTGTTCAAAGTCCTCGATAAAAGGAAGATCTTCCGTGTACCCGATGAATAGTTCACCTCTTTTCTTCCCTTTCACCTTGATAGGTGCTGATAGGTAATTTTCACACGTTCCTTTAATATTACAGAACTCCTCTTTATATAGATCTATTTTCGCATAGACTTTTTCAGAAAACTGCATACTGCCCGGGACTACATCTTTCAGGAACATTCGAAACAGTTCACTTAGATCTGTATATTTATCGGATAACTGTCCTAAATCATACATTCCATTCAGCTCTTTATTTCTTTCTCTTAATGCCTCTTCCATCTGCTTGCGGGTTGTGATGTCTTCTCCGGAGCTTAGAATTCCAATAATCTCACCTTTTTGATCTCTAATTAAAGCATTGTTCCAGGAAAATGATTTCTGTTTACCGCTCTTTGTTAAAACGGAAAAGCCCTCAACATGCTCAATGGACTTTATCTCTCCGCTCATTATCCTCTTAAAATTTTCTTTAACTTCATCCCGCGAACTTTCAGGAATGAAATTTTCAAACCAGTCTTTTCCGATTATATCTTTTTCTTCGCATTCTAATATTTCACAACCCTTTTTGTTCACAAGGCTGACCTTCCCCCCAGCATCAAGAGCCAGGATCATTACAGCTGCTATGTTTAAATAGTTTTGGGCTGCCTCTTTATTCTCACGCACTGCCTTTTGCGTATTTATTGATATCAATGCATTATTTAAAATAACAGGAAGGATTTTCAGATAATTTCCCTCGGGGTCTTTCACCAGATAGTCCGACGCCCCTTCTTTCATGGCCTTCACAGCCATCTCTTCATCACCCCTGGCCGACACGACGATAACAGGCACATCTTCAGGAATTTCACCAAAAAGATCACAAACTATTCCGTCGTTGAGGTAATAATCAGCAATAACTGCCTCAAAAGTATGTGATTTCAATGCTTCCTTTCCTTCCGAAACAGAACTGACCAGTGTGTAGTCGTAGGGAAGGTTTTCTTTTTTAACAAAACGTGCGAAAGCCATACGGTCCACTTCGTCATCTTCGATAAACAGTACTTTCATGTTTCTATTTCCCATGACCTACTCCTTATTGATAACCGGACTATTATTCTAAAAAGTGGGGTTTTTACTCAAAATAAAGTCTCAGAAGGAATTGAAAAAATATAAAATAAAACGACACTTAACAAACTTTTTTATCTAATCTTAATGTAACTTTTCAGGCTGAAAAATCAAGATATTTCAGTAGCCTAAACTTCATAAAATCTTGCTCTTAAAACGCTGAGCAACCCTCCAGGAAGGGAGATAAAGTTAAATTAGTTGGTATTTACCAGAACACATTAAATTAATTGTTGATATGATTACATAGAAATTGCAAACAATAAAGCGGGATTCAACACTCCTCAGAGGGATTTTCGCTGAGAGTCCAATAGAGGTCGATCGTCCTGACTACCTCCACAAACTCGAGGTAATCGGCTGGCTTTATCATGTACCCGGCAACACCGAGGTTGAAACACTCAATCTTATCCTGATCCTGCCGGGATGAGGTAAGAACCACAACGGGGATCATCTTTAATTTTTTATCCTGTTTTATCGTTTTTAAAAATTCAAGTCCGCTCATCCTGGGAAGGTTAAGATCAAGAAGTATGAGAGCAGGTTGTTCATGTTCCGTACTCTTTAAAAAATCCAGGGCTTCCTTCCCATCCCAGGCATGTTCGATCCGATTTGTGATTTTAAGATCTTTAAAAGCGCGCTGGAAAGCAATGACATTCACCCGGTCGTCCTCAACGAGTAGAACAGGTTTATACTTCTTCATTCTTCTCTCCTTCATTCTTTCACAGTGCCGGTAAAAAATTGCTTCAAAGACCATTATTTAAAGAAAGTTGCCGAATTTTTCAACATTTTAAAAACCATGTTCAAAGAAATCAATTCTATTACTATTGCTTTATTCGTTTTAAAGTCAATTTATTTACCGGGACTAACCATTCTTTGGTAATGTAAAGAAAAACGTGGTGCCTTTGGCCCTATCCGATTCGACCCAGATACTGCCTCCAGCCGACTCAACGATCTTTTTTACAAGACTGAGCCCCACACCTGTGCTATTGGTTTCGTTACGTGTAGACAGGGTCTGGAATATTTTAAATATTTTTTCATGATATATCTTTTCGATTCCAGGGCCGTTATCCGAGACAATTATTTTCCAGTGCGTGCCGTCGTTGACACAACTTATATTTATTTCTCCATCCTTCTTGTCCATGAACTTTACGGCATTGTCTATCAGGTTCTGGAATACCTGTTTTAAACGTATCATCTCCCCTCTCACCGTCGGCAGCCGTTCTTCAACAGTTACTCGGATATTATCCGGCGGATCAACCGTGTCAACCACTTCTGCCACAAGGGCATTTAGATCTACACTCTGAATTGTTTCTCGAATGCGCCCGACCTTTGAGTATTGAAGGACCCCTTCTATCAACCTGTGCATCCGCACTACTCTTTTCATGAGAAGATCTATCAGTTCTTTCCCGGCTTCATCAATTACATCCCCGTAATCCTTTACGATCCATCCGGAAAGCTGGCTGATACCACGCAGCGGGGCTTTTAGATCATGCGAAACAATGTACGCAAAATCATCCAGCTCTGTATTCGCCACCTCTAGCTCTTTCATTGCCTGTTTACGCTCCCTGATCTGCTGTTCCATTGAGGAGATGGTTTTTTGAAGTTTGCCGGTCATTATATTGAACGCCCCGGCTAGGTCGCCAATTTCGTTCTTTTGGTCATATTTTACTTGCTGGGTCAGGTCTCCGGCGCCGATTTCAAGTGCCATTTTTGCCAAAAGCTCAACAGGTTTCACTATCTGCCGTTCAGCTATCAAGCCGAATAGCAATGATACTGCCAGGGCCAGAAATATAATAATGAAAATCTGCCATAACATCGCGAATGTAAGGGACATAGCCTCTTTAACCGGCCTTTCCGTGACCAGCCTGAGAGTTTGCTGGCCAATAAATATAAAATCACTCACCAAAATAACTGTGTTTCCAGCAGATCCTTTCTGTATACCATCTTTTGCCGGAACCTGAAACCGGGTCCCGAGAAGCACCACGGAAGGGTCAGGGTGAGCAACGACCCTGTTTTGCTGATCAACCAGATAGACTAGTCCTTTCTCACCTATCTCGATCCCCCCGACAATATCCCATATAACTTTGAATCTAATATGGGCTGCAATGGTGCCCCATACATGTCCGCTTCTTACTTCAGTGATAGGGACTGCAATCGTCATAAAGGGTTCTCCAGTGTCTTCTTCAAAATCTATCGGTCCGTAATACGTACTATTGCTGCAGACTTCAGATAAAAAATCATTCACACGAAAGCGCTCAGAATAATGTCTTCTGGAAGTATTTCCATATAGAGAGTTATAGGACAGTATTTCCTCATTACAATCGATAAGGGCGATGTCATAAAATAAATTGTTATACAAAGCATCCTTGTGGGTTAATATTTGAGAAAGTATCTCACTCTGTCTTGAAGGATTTAAACTTTTCAGGTCTTGAAAGCGGAACATAGCGCGGAGGTGATCCTCTGCCGTGTTTATAAAAGACGCAACTTCAACGGCAGCCGTTCGATTGACTTCCCTCTGGTAGATCTTAGCCTGTTCAAGCTGTGTCTTATAACTCTGCCAGCTAATTACAAAGCCGATCACAAGTAAAGGACCGACGCCCATACCAATGCATGCTACCCTGAACCTTTTCCTGATACCTTTCTTCATGGAATATCCGGGTCCTATCGAATTATATTATCCGCCTGTCTCAACACGCTGCCAGGGATTTTCAATTCAAGAGCTTCGGCTGTTTTCAGGTTTATTGAAAGAAAATACTCCGCCTGCTCAACAGGCAGATCAGCCTGTGACATGCCCTGTAGTATTTTATGTGCCAGCCTGCTCGCCTGCCTGCCCATTGCCTCACCATCCAGGCCAAAGGAAACCAGCGCTCCACCCTCAACCCATTCGGATTCGTGAGACATCAACGGCTTTTTATGGTAGAGCGCCGCTTGAATCAACTCATCAAAGTAGGGAGCCCAAAATGGAGATGCCAATTGCCATATTGCCTCAACATCCTCCGGTATTTGGTTCAGAATTTCCGGCATCTCTTCCCATGAATTAAATGTGACTTCATAAAGCTCGATGTTATTGTCGGACGCAGTCTCTCTTAAAATTGGTATCTGAAAGGCCATGGATTTGTCATCGGGATTAAAAGGAATGTAGAGGTTTTTCAGGTCGGGTACAATTTTAATAAACCACTCAAGCCCCTTCATTCCGAAACTTCTGGCCTGTATTCCTGTAATGTTGCCCCCGGGCTCCCTCAGGCTTTTTACGATACCCGAGTCAACGGGGGTCCCGACAGGGCCGAATGCAACAGGGATGTCTGTACCTTCAACCGCCTCTTTCACTTGTATTGTTACCGGTGTTGTTAAGGAAAAAATCATG
>DRHN01000483.1 GCA_011049595.1 Spirochaetota bacterium
CTCTTATATGGTGTCAAAGGATCCGGTAAAAGTCTTGCTCTCAGGTATGTCCTAAAGATATTTTATGGACGAAAAGCCAATGTATTTATCCTCATCGGCAAGGAAGACGATTTCATTTCCTCCCTTAGTAATAATTACTTTCTGGCAATTGATAATGCTGACGAATACATCCGGTATCTAAACAACTATTTAGCTTCAATCTCGACCGGTACCGCAATTAAGAAACGTAAGTTTTACACAACAAACGAAGAAATTACTATTTATCCGAAGGTGTTTGTCGCTGTCACAGCAAGGGCCCCTCACTTTCGGCGTGATGATATCGCTGACAGACTGTTAATTTTCAAAGTTAGCCGTTATGAAGAATTTGAGGCTGAAAACGAGTTGATCAACAACATCTACAAATACAGGTCTGAAATGTGGGGAGATATATTAACAGAACTCAATGATATAATAAAAAAGCTGGGACAGAACACCGGTGAGGGGATTAAAACCATATTCAGACTTGCCTATTTTTATGTATTTGTGAGACGTCAATTAGCTGATGAAATCGAAATCCGTCGTTTTTTGTCTTTTTCCTTTTTTCATTATTACATATCGCCATTTGTTTTTCCCCATGTTTTCGAAACATCCTGTTCCATGTTTTCCCTTTTTTCTTCTCATTTTTGTAGTTTTATATTCCATATTAACTTCTATCCACTAAATATATTTTAATACATTTATTTCACATATGCTTTGAGAAACGAAAAATAATGTAATATAACCAATAATCACTTATATTACCCAAAGATTACCCAGAAATTAGCATTTATTTGTCATTATTGACATATAAAGAAATAAAAAAAAGTCCTTAACCCATTACAGGTTAAGGACTTATCTCTTAGCGGGGGTAGGACTTGAACCTACGACCTTTGGGTTATGAGCCCAACGAGCTACCAACTGCTCCACCCCGCGTCGTTGGATAATAGGTACTAATAATATTTTTATAAGTCAAGTTTATTTTAGAAAGTCCTTCTGCTTTTGACGAGCTTGCTTATCTCGAGGTAAACAAATCCGATGCTCACCAGAAGAAGGATTTTCAAAAAATCCATGCGTTTATTTGTGTAGTCCCGAAAAGAGTGTTCATTGAAGGTATTTAAACTGTGCCGATCGCAACCAGCAGGGAAATCACGGTTGCACCTACCAGAGCTTTGTTCTTGAACAGACCTACCTTAATCGAGGTAAAGATTGTGGACCTCGACGCAAAGGACTGATATAGCTCAAAAAACACAATTAAAAGGAATACCAGGGTCCGCGATCTTTCAAGATTTTCGGTCCTGTTATAGGATATCAGGAACAGGGTCTACGCGACTATTGTCATCAATACAGGATGTACAATAAGAAAGTTCCCCAGCCCTTTTTGTATTTTTTCGTTTCTTTTTCTCGGTTTTCTTTTCATTGCATCAGGTTCAGAGGGGTCGATGCTCAAAGCGGTTGCCGGAAGCCCGTCCGTGACAAGGTTGATCAGCAGTATCTGGGTGGCTGTCAGCGGTGCCGGCAGGCCAATGAGAAGTGATATGAATACAATTGCGACCTCCCCGATATTACCCGAAAGAAGAAACACAAAAAACTTTTTTATGTTGTCATAGACTCCCTTTCCTTCCTCGATCGCATTGACTATGCTTTTGAAGTTGTCGTCGGTCAGCACCATATCAGAAGCTTCCTTGTTTACATCTGTCCCTGTAATATACCCATTTCAATGCCTATATCCGCTTTTTTTTTCAGAGCCGGGGCATCATTAACATCGTCACCGGTCATCGCGACAACATTTCCTTTTTTTTGTAACGCTTTTACTATCTTTTGCTTGTGTTCCGGATTGACCCTCGCGTAGATCGTTATATCCTGAACGACGTTCTCGAAATCAGCGTTTGTTTTTGCTGCCAGGTCTTTCAGCTCTCCTGTTAGAGGGATTGTTTTTTCGCCGGAATAATAACCGCTGCACAGGTCCAGTATCACATCGGGCGCTCCTTTCATATAAACAAAATATTTATCGCCGATCCTGTGAATGGTCGTCATCCTCTTTCGCTCATTGCTGAAAGGGATTTCATTCACCCTCGGATACTTTTCATCAAGTTCCTCGGTGTTTATGCGGGCCTTAACGGCTGCAACTTTCAAGCACCCTTCTGTCGGGTCTCCTATGCATTTTTGATCGGTAATTTTCTAGTCGTTGCACAGTGCCCCGATTTTCAGCAACAGGTCAAACTTTTCAGGATCTTCAGAGAACCTGCCCTCCGGATAACGCTTGCCTCCGGCTGAACCTTCATCCGGGTTTGAAACCAGCAATTCCGGCACCTTTCAATTTATCTACAACGCCTTTCCTGTTGCGAGCTATTTACCGGTTATCCTATCACTGGTATACCCGCACCGCACTTACAGCACTTTCCATTTTCCATATTCTGTATTTCAGTGCTGTATCCGCGCCGTTCGATCAGCGGTGAACCGCAGGAATGACAATAAGTATTGCTGTCTGCTCCGACGTTCCCGAGATAAACATATTTCAATTTTTTGATCGTGATCTCTTTTAACCGTTCAAGGGTCTTTACAGGTGTCGACGGTGCCGTGAAATGATGCATTGGATAGTATGCAGAGAGGTGATAGGGAATATCTCCGGATAGGGACGCTATAAACCCGGTTATTTCTTCCATTTCTTCATCGCTGTCATTGTATCCAGGTATGACAAGAGTAGTCAACTCCAGCATAACAGCCGGATGGCGGGATATTTCCTCAATTGTTTCGAGCACATGTTTTAACTTTCCCCCGATTATTCTGCGGTAAAAATCCTCACTGAATGACTTCAAATCTACATTGAAGGCATCGGCAAACTGAAGAAGATCGGACAAAGGGTCTTTATTAATATAGCCGTTTGTGACGAATACATTCTTTAATCCCGCTTGTTTTGCCGCTTTGCAGACATCGAGAACATACTCATACCATATTAGAGGTTCCGAGTAAGTATACGCTACCCCGATCGAGCCCTTGCTCAAAGCGTATTCGACGATTTCATCGGGAGTATGATTTTGCGTTGGATATTCAGGGTTTTGTGAAATATTACAATTCTGACAGAACCTGCACCTGAATGAACAGCCCACAGTCCCGATTGAAAGGATCGAGCTTCCCGGATAAAAATGATACAGAGGTTTCTTTTCTATCGGGTCCATCGCCATAGAAGACACTTCACCATAAATCAATGTATGAAGTGTTCCGGCTGTGTTCTTCCTGACCCCGCATATACCTACCTTACCGTCACTGATCGTGCAGTTGTGCGGACAAAGACGGCACCCGGTCTTTTGTTTGTCGAGTTTTTCATAAAATAGAGCCTCCTTTTTCATCCTGACCTCCTTAAATGTTTTCAGTAAGAAAACGGGCGAACAGTCCGCTTAAAACCCCGCCAATAAGGGCAAAAAGAAGAATAAAAGGAAGAAAAAAATATGAAATTCTGTTGTTTATAAACAGCAAATTAAGCAGTGTCAGCTGGGCAACGTTACTTGTAACTGCTCCCGCTACGCTTACCCCCACCAGGGTGAAAACCCGTCGCATATATGTGTACATTAAATACATTATTACAAACGATGACAGTGCACCTGACAAACTCAAAAAAAAACTCACGGAAAAAAGAGTTCCAAGCATTATTGAAGCCGCGACAACCCTGGAAAGAACTACGGGCAGGACCTCGCGGGGCCTGAGTACTGTAAATGAATAAAGCGTGATTGCGTTCGCGAGCCCTATCCGCATCCAGGGCAGAGGTCTTGGGACCATGGACTCGATGATCGAAAAAGAAATTGCCATGGCTCCCAGAAAGGCCATAAAAAAAATCCTTTTATTTCCCTGGGAATTCCTGATTGTTGTTGATATGAATAATTTCC
>DRHN01000484.1 GCA_011049595.1 Spirochaetota bacterium
CGGCCGTTACCCTGGATGAACTCATTTATTTTATTGAACAAAATAAGTTGACGGGCACGGGAATCGGGTTTGTCGATGCGCACCTTCTGGCGTCAGCACAATTGTCCGGAACACTGTTGTGGACTTCCGATAAACGGTTGAAAACAGCCGCGATTGAGCTCAATATTGCTTATAAGTAAAGCCTTCATTTGAATACATTTCCACCATCTAAAAGATTCTAAAAAGTCCATTCGCTATCCGGGACTGGATCATACCTCAATATTAATCGCCCAACCTCAAAGAAGTGTGCAATAGTCCGGAAAAATAATCTCTCAAAGTGTATCTTTATCTGATCTTTCGACGTCTATATTGGCAGAACAAATTAAAAAATTAAAACAAACAGGAGGAAAAAGATGGATCATTCAAAAAACAGTTTAAGAGTGGGAAAAAAGAGAGGCAGGAAAATGAAGAAGACACTTTTTATTTTACTAATCGCAATGTTCATGGTAATACCATTTGTCCTGAACGCGGAGCAGAAAACCCTGGTTAAATCGGATGTAGATAGCGGGTGGTACTGCAGGCCGGTGCTCTTAAAGCTGACCACAATAGACGGTGGCCTCGCAGGTCTCGGTGGTATAGGAGGGAACTGGATGATAGCGCACAGGGTCACGCTGGGGGCTTCAGCGTACTGGCTTATGACTCCGGTTGAAACCGATGTTTCGGGAGCAGCGCATGAGATCGAGTTTGATTACGGCGGTTTTGAGCTCGGGTATGTGTTCCTGTCGGACCGGAAAGGCATTTTTCAATACACACACTGGTAGGGAACGGGAATGTAAACAGCAGGGACACAGCAGCCGGTGTAAATCACAAAGGCAAGTTTTTTGTAGTCGAACCAAATGTCGATCTGGAATTGAACGTTCTCACCTGGTTCAGGATAGCCGGAGGAGCGAGCTATAGATTTGTTGACGGGGTAAACGGAGTTCCCGGGATAAATGACCGGGACTTGAGCGGACTATCAGGGACACTTTTTCTCAAGTTCGGATGATTTTAACGGGTAAAAATTATCTTAAAAAGGTACAGATGATCTGGTACACACATTTAAATTATCAAATCCAGGGAGGAACAAAATGGAAGGTACGGAAATAAAAAATAAAGAAGCACAAAAGATCGCGAAAAAAAAGACAGATTTCCACAGACATTTGTTCATCTATGTTATCGTTATGGCCGGGCTGGCCCTGATAAATAATCTCACGGACCCGCGGGGCGATCAGTGGTGGTTGTGGCCGGCAGTGTTTAAATACGGTTGATAAAATCAACAGAGGCCGGCTTTCTCACGGGAACCAGCAGCCGGCCGTTAATTTCATAAATATTCGTGTTAAAATCTTCCGAGAGTTTTTTTATACGGCGCACGATTTGTGTGTATTCAGCGCCGGTCGCGAGGTTGACCTGCATGTTTGAAATCAGCACCGGGACCAGGTTTAACGATACGATACCGTTTCGGTCCGCTTTTACGATATAAAAAAAGGACTGATCGGTCCTGATCGGCGGAGTTACCCTGTAATCGTCAACAAAATCCCCTGTATCGTAAAGAATGAGTTTTTCTTTGTACACTTCTATACCCTGAAAAACGTGGGCGCTGTGCCCGTGGAAAATGTCAACACCGGCATCGATCATGCTGTGAGCGAACCTGACAAAAGCCCGGGCAGGCTTCTGTCTCATGTTCGGGCCCCAGTGTATTGTCAGGATCAGTATGTCGACCCAGGGCCGGAGGCTTCTGATCTCAGTTAAAAGCTCTTCGGGTTTTTTTACGTTTACATAAAATGTGCCGGGTCTGTTTTTACCTGCATTCCACCCGGGTTCATTGTCTGTAGAGCCGATTATGCCGATTGTAAGACCGTTTTTTGTTACAACAACAGGTTCTCGGGCTTTATAAATGTTGCGGCCGGCCCCTGTGTAGAGTATGCCGGCGTTTTCCAGAGTGACCATAGTCTCAAATAAGCCTTCCACGTCAAAGTCGAGGATGTGGTTGTTGGCGATATTGCACACATCCGTTCCAGCCGCGATGAGGCTTTGAACTTTATCGGGGTCCGCCTTGAAGTTATACGTCTTTTCTACCCGGCTGGTGCTCGTTGTAAGCGTGGTCTCCAGGTTTACGATGTTCAGATCGGTGCTCGTCAATAATTCTATCATGTTCCCCCACGGGTAGAGGTAGCCTTCTGCAGTTATTACCTCGTTTACCAAGCGGCCAAGCATGATATCGCCTGTGAGGCCTATCGTCAGAAAGCCGTCTTTTGGAGTTTTTCCCGACTGACTCAACGTGTCCGCGTAATAGGCAGAAAAACTTGAAAACAGTATATAACCCGACATAAGAAGGATTTTTAAACAGCGCATTGCCATATTCCACCGGTGGATAGGGAGAAAAAAAACAACTCTTTTGGATATTAACGGAGAATTTCACCTTTTATTTATAGATTTTCATCCCTGCCGGTAGAAATAGTTCTTGAAATTAAGAAGATAAGATAGAATCTTAAACTGAACACTGAAGAACGGTTTAAAAAAATTGAGGTGTATTATGAGGACCGAAAACGATCTTAAGACAACACTGCGCAGGATCGACGGGAAAGGGTACAAGGCGTACAAAGATATCAAGGGGCAGTATGATTTCGGGACCTACACTTTGATAATAGATCATGTTCAGGGTGACCCCTTTGCCACACCCAGCAGGGTAAGAGTTAAATTAGCACAAAAAAAAGCAGATTTTCCTCCAGATTTGTACAGCAGCAGAAGCCGTGAGATAGCACTCAGAGATTTTTTAACAAGCAGGTTTGCCGATGCCGCGAAAAGGTTCTGCGGAGGATACCGCGGGAGCGGAAAAGGAGGAGAAATTTCGATTGACCGGCCAGGCCAGGAGATATTGGAAAGAACTTCCATGTTTGTAAACGATGAAAATGTGGAGGCCAGGTTCAGGGTCGGGCTCCCCGCCTTCGGCAGAAGGATCGCGGGAAGGATCGCTGAAACCATGCTTTTCAACGAGCTCCCTGAAATTGTGGGTGCTTCTCTTTTATACGAGAACCAGGATGAAAGGAGCCTTTATGAGCATGTAGAGGTGTGCGAAGATGCTGATTTTCTGCGCGGACAGCTTGGTAAGTTAGGGTTGATAGGCTTCGTGGCTGACGGTTCCGTGCTCCCGAGGGCAAGCGGGATCAATCCCAGCCCGCTTAGGGGGAGCAAGGTAATACCTTTTGAAACCCCAAAATCTCTTTCTGGGTCGAAGTAAAACTCCCGAACAGGGGCTGGGTAACGGGTATGGGGGTATCTGAAGGTGTCACCCTCTTAGTGGGTGGAGGCTATCACGGGAAGTCGACAC
>DRHN01000485.1 GCA_011049595.1 Spirochaetota bacterium
ACCTTGGTTGGGTCAGGGCAGTTCTGTTTACAAGTAAAGACACAAAGCCTTTTTATTATTTAACGGGCATAGCATCCGCTGACAGCGGCGCGTCAAAAAATAAAACATTATATGTCATTAAATATTTTTTCCTGACACTGCCGCTCTGGAATTGAGACTGGATGGTATTAAAAAATCTCTTGAGGGGTTCGGCGCGCGATGATTCCTAAAACCGTATTGCGGATGATGGTGGTATTGATTTTTCTTTCTTTCCCTGTTTCCCTCCCGGGTACCGAGAACTACCTTTCCCACAGTATAAATGCCGTGATCCTGGTTTCTGACGCCGGGCACGCAGCAGATTCTCTTACAACGTGGATAGAAAAGTCCGGCGGGTACTACACTTTTAAATCCCGTGACCGTGTAGCACTGAGGATTCCTTACCAGGAAATAGGCGGCCTTCGCTCATACCTGGAAAACATTGCTGAAGAGGTTGTCAAGATCGAGCTTCAGGCCCAGGACCTGAGGGAAAGTATCCTCCAAACCCGTTCAGGATTGCGGGCCAGGGAGGAAATTTTGGAACAAAACCTGCAGTACATCGATAAAACCGATGTAAAAGGGACACTCGCGATCGAGCGGGAGGTCCTACGTCTCGTCACTGAAATAGAGGGCCTGAAAGGCAGACTCCGTAAACTGGAAACAGACAGAAGATTCGCCCGGGGAGAGATCTTTTTGAGCTTTCAGGAGCAGACACTGCCCGAAGACATCCCCTCCTCTTTCGACTGGATCAACAGTGTGGATTTTTACCGATTCATGGAAGAGGATTTTTAACCAGGAGGTTCAGTTATAATGAAAACCCTGTTGACGAAAAAATTCAGCGTTCCCCTGTTAATTGCTGTTTCGATCCTTCTCGCCGCCGGGTGCGCTAAACCGAAAGTAGATAAACCTCAAGGGTTTGCTGAAGTTGAAACCGGCATGTTTTCCGGTGCGGTATATAAAGCGGTCAGCCCTGAAGGCATGCTCTACAGAGTGCGGACAGTGAAAAATTACCCCTTTATGGAGCTGGAGTTCTGGGGAAACTCATTGAAAAACCAGCTAATTAAAGAGGGATACCATCTGTCGGGTGAAGAGATCGATCTCGAAGCCGAAGGTTCGGAAGGAATTCTCTTTGAGTGGATACTGCCGTATGGGAGCGATGATTATATCTATATGACCGCAATTTTACTGTCCGGGCGGCGGATCATCATCGCGGAATCCGCCGCCGAGCACACTGTATATAAAAAATATCGCGGATCAATACTCGACAGCTTGAAAACGATCTCTCTGGGGCTTCTTTAATTAATTCCCTTCTGATGTAAAAACCGTTTGTTTCCCGTACAAATAGAAATTAATGTTTATATAAAAGCTGTCACAGGGTTAACTGTAAAGTGCATAACGAAACTGAGAGATCGCTACAACTTTTGGGCTCCAGCCGGGGGCCGGCCGATGCGTGGAACTCTTCGGATGGATTTGTTCTTACAAATGATCATGTTGTTGACGGTTCAACCAGACAATCTGCAGATTAAAACGGGGTTATAATTGGTATCCTTGAACAACACCCATAGGAGCTTACCCCCCTGGGACACGGGCCACCCTCAGTCGGAGATCAAGCAGCTTGCAGATTCCGGGGAGATAACGGGTACGGTACTGGATGTCCGCTGCGGCACGGGAGAAAACGCGCTGTATCTCGCGCAAAAAGGGTTCAGGGTCACCGGGATTGATTCCGAACCTACTGTTATTGCGAAGGCAATGCTCGAGGCTGCCGCAAGAAATTTAAAAGTACCATTTTTCGCTTTTGACGCCCTGCATCTTGGATGCCTTGGAATGGTATTCGACACTGTCATCGATACAGGCCTGTTCCATGTTTATTCTGATATTGAAAAAAGAATATTTATAAACAGCATTGCCCAGGCCCTGAAAAAGGGCGGCCAATATCACATGCTCTGCATAAGTGAGCTGGATAAAGGCAGTTTCGGGCCGAGGAGAGTAACACAGGACGAAATCCGGTCCCTTTTCAGTGAGGGGTGGGAAATCAGGTCTATCAAAGAAGCGCGGCCTGAAACTAACCTGGAAAAAGGCTGGTGCTGCGCATGGCTCGCCTCGATAAAACGCACTTAAATCAAAACCGGTTCAGCGGGGGGGCCGCAGCAGCTCAGATATCGTGTTCAACAGCTCTTTACGATCAATTGGTTTTGTAAGTGCGTAGTCAGCGCCTACCCTTTTCGCAAGCTGCAGATAAACTTCAGGCCCGACCCTGGCGCCTCCTGATATCGCGATTATCCTTACATTTGGAGAATCTTTCCTGACTTCCATAATTGTAGTAACACCATCTTTTTCGAACATTATGATATCGGTGATAATGAGATCTACCGCATTCTCCCGAAACAGCTTTATTCCTTCGAGTCCATCGTCTGCTTCCAAAACATCATATCCTTCACGCTCCAACATTATTTTCAACACTCTGCGGGTTTGATCATCATCTTCAATTATCAGGATCAAGGCCACTTATCAGCCCCCCTTTCAGCTGGAAAACACATATCACATAACAATTATAATATTTAAAGTAATACTTTTCAAACCATCCTTCAGTAATAATGTATAAAAATCGACCTCTCGACAAAAAGAACGCTTGATTTAGAAAAAATTTGCCTTTATTTTCAATTAATGTTATTTCCTGGTGCCGCGCCGGTATAAACCGGCTACTGCGGGGACCTGATCTTGACCGGGCTTTCGGTGCTTTAGCTTAAACAAAGTTCGAGAGGTTGCATCAAGAACTAAACAAGGAGCATTGCCGATATGAAAAGAGCCGGTATAGACATAGGGTCCCTGTACATCGGCGGCGCTGTAATTGAGGACGGTAAAGTAAGCGACGTGTTTTACCGTGAGCACAGGGGTGATATCGCCGGGACATTGAAAACCCTTTTAAGCATGCCGGGCTACAGGGCGTTTGACAGTATTGGAGTTTGCGGCAACTTTTTGAACATGGGCGGGGGAGTGATAGACAGCAGCCTGGCATCGATCGAGGGTATCAAGTTTTTAATCCCCGGGTGCAGAAATGTTTTTACCATAGGCGGTGAAACTTTTTCCCTCATCCTTTATGATGAAAACGGCGAATACAGGGAGCACAGCATCAACCCCCCGTGCGCTGCCGGAACAGGCGCCTTTATCGAGCAGCAGGCTAAACGCCTCCATCTTACAGTGCCCGATCTCGCCGAACGCGCCCTGAATTACACCGACAGGACACCCTTGATAGCAACCCGTTGCGCGGTTTTCGCAAAAACCGACATCACCCACGCGATGCAGGAGGGATACTCTCTCGACGCGGTGTGCGCCGGACTGTGTGAGGGAATAGCCCGCAACGTGCTGGACACCCTGGTAAAAGGCAGGGAAATGACCTCGCCCGCCGCAGTCACCGGCGGGGTTTCACTGAACAAAAAAATTGTAGACTCCATCAGGGTCATCCTGAAAATAGATACCAATGTTCCCGAGCACTCCCAGGTCTCCGGAGCGATAGGCGCGGCACTTCTTGGATCCAGTTCTGAACTGGATCTGGGCTCGATCCTGCCGTCAGACCGTTTCAGAAAAAATGTGCGCGAGCCTCTGGAAATTACGCTGACCGATTACCCCGATTTCAGCAGATACAGAATCTTTTATAAAAACGATGTCGAGGTTTTTTTTCCTCCGAAAAGCTCTAATAATAACAGCAGCATGACAGACGTTTTAAAAGAGGGCGCCTTTCTCGGAATTGATATAGGCTCGACCAGCACAAAGGCAGTGTTGATAAACGGAAACGGTGAGACAGCCGGCGGTTTTTACACGTCAACAGGAGGCGACCCGGTAGCCTCGGTACAGAGACTCATAAAAACAATAAAATCCTTGATCACCGATCAAAATATTGTCATCCGCGGGGCCTGCACTACCGGCTCGGGAAGAAAAATGATAAAAGCTCTCTTTAATGCCGATCTCGAGATCAATGAGATCACGGCTCACGCAAAGGCGGCGGTGCTTCTAAATCCCCTCGTGGACACGATCATTGAAATCGGCGGACAGGACTCCAAGTTCACCCGTTTAAGAAACGGGGAAGTGTATTATTCGAACATGAACTATGTTTGCGCCGCGGGGACCGGGAGTTTCATTGAAGAGCAGGCAAAAAGGCTTGGAGTCAGTCTGGACGATTTTTCCGAGCTCGCGCTGGGGGCCAGAGCGCCCTACACCAGTGACCGCTGCACCGTGTACATGGAGAGGGACCTCGGTGTGCTCCTTTCTGAAAACTGGTCGAAAGAGGCCCTCGCGGCCGCCGTCCTAAACTCTGTCAGGGACAACTACCTTGCCAAAGTCGTGGGAAGAAGCCCGATCGGTGATTACATTGCATTTCAGGGGGCCACGGCCAGGAACAAAGCTCTGGTCACGTCTTTCGAGCAGGTCCTTAAAAAGACGATCCATGTATCTCCTCTCTGCCATCTCACGGGAGCGCTCGGTGCAGCCCTCACATGCCATGAGGCCCGCACACCTGCCTCCGGTTTCATCTGGGACATCAGGGGGTTAATTCTGGAAAAAGAGGAGTGCCGCCTGTGCGCCAACCGCTGTATGCTTACTGTGCTGGCAAAGGATGGTATACGTACAGGATGGGGTATGAAATGCGGGAGGGATTATTCTGACACAAAGACTAAAAAGAAGACAAAAAGCGGGCCTGAAAAACGATTTCAGAAAATTATGGGCCCGCTTTTAAAACCGGCATCCCGGGCCCCAAAGAGAAGAGGCATAACGATCGGACTTGTGAACGCTCTCTACAATGCGGACTACATGCCGCTGTGGACAAGGTTCCTGACCGGCCTCGGCTACGATGTAAAAGTGACAAAACCCTCCCGGCTCTCGATGGAAGAAGGGAAAAAAACGGTGAACTCGGATTTTTGCGCCCCGATGATAATATCCCACGGATACATAAAACAATCGCTTGATGACAATGTGGACTATATCTTCTATCCGGCTGTTGTCAATGAAAAGGACACTGAATACAGCGGCGAACATCTTTTTAAAAACAAAACAAATGACGCGTATTTTTGCTATTACTCCCAATATCTTCCCACGATAGTGTCCAAACTGACATCTTTTGACGTAAGCTCGAAACTGATCTCTCCCCTCATATACTTCAACCACATGGATACCGGTCAGATAACTCACGATATCTATGAAGAGATGGCATCGAAATTATGTGGCCTGGAATACAGTGAAGTCGAGAAGGCTTTCAAAATAGCATACCATGAATTTATCAATATCAAAAAAATCTGGGGAGATGTTTACAACGGAGACGACCGTGCTTCAGATAACGGTGAAAACATCAAAATAGCTCTTTTTGGGAGACCATATGTAGTATTTGATCCGGTTTTGAACACAGGCATACCCGCAAAGCTGGAAGAGCTGGGGGCCAGGGTTTACTGGCAGGAAGAGTTTTCCCTTGACGGATTTGACCCGGCTTACGCCAATAAGTATTATGAACGCATGCACTGGCACTACGGAAAAAGGATCATCAAGCTCGCCGAGTATGTCGCGCGTACCGATAACCTTTTTGCCGTTTATCTCACCTGCTTCAGGTGCAGCCCGGACTCTTTTCTTTCCAGCTATGTCAGGGACATCATGGCACATTACAACAAGCCTTTTCTCATACTTCAGCTGGACGAGCACAGCTCCGATGTAGGCTACACGACACGTGTCGAAGCAGGCATCCGTACTTTTAAAAATTACATGATGAAAAAACAGAAAGCCCCGGCGCCTGCCGCTGTAACCCGTGCAAGAAATGACCTGCCGGAAAAAGGGGATACGGTTCTCATCCCTTATCTCGACCAGCTGATAAGCCGGTTCTGGGTAAACTGCTTCAGGAAAGCGGGTTTCCACTCTCTGCTGCTTGACGCTGAAGAAAAGTCTCTTAATACAGGCTATCAGTATGTAAACGGCGGTGAGTGCATGCCCCTTGTTTCGATCGCCGGGAGCGTTGTAGACAAAGTGATCAGTGAAAAATTGGACCCTGAAAAAACCTTTCTCTATATCCCGACTTCCTGCCTTGCATGTAATTTTCCCCAGTTCCCGATCCTTTCGGACCTTATATTTAAGTCGGCCGGCATCAAAGGGGTAAAAATCGGCCTTATAAACAGCATGACACCCGGAAAAATACTCCCCCGGACCCTCGCTATTAAAATGTTCGAGTCCTACATCGTCGGGTGCATCATTTACAAGATGTACAACAGGATAAAACCCTACGAGGTTGTAAGAGGTAATACCGAAAATGCCTTTCAAAAAACCCGGGAAATAATGAACAACGCGATCCTGACCGGGCTTGACCTGCGAAAAACATTATCAGAGGCTGTTATGATGTTCAGAGACATAGATCAGGACCTTTCATGCCCAAGAAAACCAAGGATCGGTCTGATCGGTGATCTTTACGTAAAATACAATGAAGTGATGAACCAGAAGATCCAGTCACTGGTCGAAGAGCTCGGGGGGGAGCTTGTTATCCCGTCGATGACCGAATACCCCTTTCATTTTTACGACGCGGACATACGGCTTTTCGGTGACGACCCCCGCCATTATAAACTGCTGCGATCGATCGAGCACAGGTTTGAAAGGGTGGCCGCGGATATTATCGGGGACCAGCTCGAGCCGGATTTTGCGGAATGCGTGGATCATATGGAAGAGTACAAGATAAAGCACTATATAACCGGGGAAACATCGATAAATATCGGCAGGGCCCTCTATTATATAAAGCACAAGACAGTGGATGCTATTTTACACATCAACCCGATGTTCTGTTGTCCAGGTGTGGTAACTTCATCTATTTACCGGAAGATCCAGGAGGATTTCGATATTCCGATAATAGACATTTTTTACGACGGTACGGGCAACCCTAACAGTGTGCTGATACCCCACATGCACTACCTGCATCAAAGGTCCCCGACCCGCTGAGGCCCTTTATCGATAACCGGTCAATCAATGCCCGGTGCATCAATGCCCGGTGCAGCCTGCAACCCAATTTCTGCCGTCCCTGTTCAGAAATTGATCCGCTTCAGCCGGACCCCAGCTTCCCGGTGTGTAAGACGCCAGCTTTGGGGCGCCCCCTGTCTCCCATCCCCTGATGATCTCGTCGATGAACCTCCAAGACTCTTCGATCCCGTCGCTCCGCGTAAAAAGAGAAGCGTCCCCCTGGACCGCATCCAGAAGAAGCCGTTCATACGCGTCAGGGACCACGCAGGAGCCGAAGGAATCATCGTAATAAAAAGACATATTGACCGAGCGCGTCTCGGCCACTGTGTCCGGGGCCTTTGCTTCGAAACGAAGATGGATCCCCTCGTTGGGCTGAACACACAGAGATAAATAATTTGCTGTTATTTTTTCACCCTTGGAGAACGGGAACATGAAGTGGGGCGGCTCCCTGAACTGGATGAGTATCTCACTGGATTTCTTCTTGAGGGCCTTGCCCGAGCGGAGATAAAAAGGGACGCCGTTCCACCGCCAGTTATCGATATAAACCCTTATCGCGGCGTATGTTTCGGTGCTCGACGCCGGGTCCACTCCCGGGGTCTCCCGGTAACCCTCATACTGCCCCCTGACCGTTTCTGTTGCAACCACGTCCGCTGCTATCGGGCGCATCGCGGAAAACAATTTTACTTTTTCGTTACGGATAGCGTCAGCGTTAAACGAGGCAGGCGGCTCCATTGCCACAAGAGAAAGCATCTGGAGCATGTGATTCTGAAACATGTCCCTCAACACACCCGCTCTGTCATAATAACCTGCCCTGTGCCCCACATCTACTGCCTCAGCTATTGTGATCTGGACATGGTCTATATGATTCCGGTTCCATACGGGTTCAAAGATCGTGTTCCCGAACCTGAAGACCAGAACATTCTGCACGGTTTCTTTTCCCAGGTAATGGTCGATCCTGTATATCTGGTTTTCTTTTAAAATGTTGTGAAGGGCCCGGTTCAACTCACGGGCTGACTCAAGATCATGACCAAAAGGTTTTTCCGCAACAACCCGCCTCCACCCTTTATCCTCCACGGTCATCCCGCATTTGCCCAGATTGCCCACGATATCGGTCATTGACCCCGGCGGTATGGCAAAGTAATAAAGGCGGTTTACCGGGCCGGTTTCAATTTTAGACAGGAAAGCCTCAAGACGTCTGATATCCGCTTCACTTGAATACTGACCCGGGCAGTAAAAAAAAAGATTTAAAAAATCTTTCCATTTCTTCTTTTCGGGAGCCCTTTTACAGTCTTCCTTTTCTGTTCTATTGTCAAACGAAGCCCGGAATTCTTCAGGGCTTAAATTCGTATGGCCGTACCCGACAATGTTCAGTTTTTCAGGAAGACGCCCCTTGCTGAACAGACCGAAAAGAGCCGGGACAAGCTTTCGTTTTGTAAGGTCGCCTGAAGCGCCGAATATTACAAT
>DRHN01000486.1 GCA_011049595.1 Spirochaetota bacterium
CGTCGGCAGCGTCAGATGTGTATAAGAGACAGGAACAGTACGGGGCAATGGCGGCCGGCAAGTGCGCCATGGTTGAAACTTTCCAGAATTTTCCAAAGTTCAACGACAACCCGGACAACCCGATTTACAATAAAGTGGGCTCATTCGGTTCACCCGGAAGGATGCACGGCAAAGACCTGATAAGAAGGTCCGTGTGGTGGCCGGACAATGGCAAGGGTGTCGCTGCAGGCGGGGAATATCCTGAAATAGCGTACCTGTTTCTCCAGTGGCTGACAAGCGGTAAAATATTTGTTTTCTTTATCGCGAACCCTGCCGGTTACATGGATCCCTGCCGTATTCAGGATTTCAAAGATCCTCAGGTTATCGAGACATACAAACCGTACGTTATCAAGGCGTACATTGATATCCTTGAGCACGCGGCTCCCTGTATCAATGTGCCAGGGGTACTTGATTTTCAGAACGCGCTTGATGAAAACCTGCTCGAGACGATCATTGGGAAAAAGACCGCCGAACAGGCTATGGCGGACACCGAGAAGAGGTGGAAGAAAACGATCCAGGATGTTGGAAAAGACGACTTCATAGAGGCTGTAAGTTCCCAGAACAAGTCCTGGCCGACCATAGTCGACAAGCCGCAGGTAACCTGAACACTTCAGAAAAACAAATATGGGTGCAGCTGTCTTATAAGGGCAGCTGCACCCATCTCTATAAGCACAAGGGGGCTTTAGAAATTGTCTGATAAAAAATGGAAAATTACCAAAGCGGATGTAAAAGAGGGGGCCAAATTCGGCGCCCTCATGGTTCTGCCCGCGCAGGTGATGTTTTTTTCGATCCTGGCGTTTCCGCTTATTGCCGGTGCCTATCTGAGTCTGACCAGCTGGTCGCCGTTATCGGGCGGAGGGCTGAAATGGTTTTACGCGTTCAAGTTCTGGAACGGTATGAATAATTACTGGGACCTGATCCGGGACCGGGAATTTTTAATGGCCCTCGCAAGGACTTTTATTATTGTCGGTGTTGTTGTGCCGGTAGAATTTTTCCTTGGACTTATGATCTCTTTTCTGTTTATGGATAAGTTTCCCCTTAAAAAAGTTTTTCACACGTTGATGATAATTCCTATGATGATCGTTCCCGCGGTAGGCGGGTTTGTGTTTTACATGCTCTTTCAGGCAGGCGGTGTCATAAACGGTATTTTATCTTTTTTTACCGAGGAGCCCGTGAGGATAGTCTGGCTCCAGCACCAGGTACTGGCTTTGGTCACTATTATGCTCGCTGACATCTGGCAGTGGACTCCACTGATGTTCCTGATACTCCTCTCGGGCCTTATGTCGCTGCCCGAAGACCAGATGAACGCTGCGACCATTCTGGGATTTTCGAAATGGCAGCGTTTCAGGATGGTTGTGCTGCCTTTGATGAAACCGGTCTTTGTTATCGCACTCATCATCAGGGGAATAGAGGCGGTGAAGATTTTCGACCCGATCTGGCTCATGACGGCAGGAGGACCGGGTACCGTGACTGAAACTATTTCTGTTTATCTCTACAAGCACGGTTTTATTTTGCTCAAGTGGTCGTGGATAGCTGCGGCCGGTTTGATAGTATTCGCTCTCATGAATGTAATAGCCACGTTCGCTTTCAGGCCGATCAGGGAGCAAATGTAAAGTTGATTTAATTCTGGAAAACGGAGGTCTGCATTTTCAATGGAACGAAAATTACTGGTTAAAGTACTGAAATATATTCTTATTGTAGTAATCGTTTTGATATTCTTTTTCCCGATTTACTGGACGCTGACCATGGCTTTCAAACCGATTCAGGAATGGACTTCTGCTGGCGGCACGATTTTCTGGGTCCCCAATAAACCGACCCTGGAAAATTTTGTTTCTCTGTTCCAAAAAAAGGTATCGGTAGTGAGCCCGCTGACAGAAACAGCGCTCCGCCCCATAATAAACAGTGTTATTGTCTCTGTAACAGGTACGGGTATCGCAATGGTTATCGGAACTCTTGCTGCATACGGGATTTCGCGGCACGGGTCGGGCGGCAACCTGCCGTTCATGCTGCTCGGGTTGAGGATGATCCCGCTTGCGGCCATTATTGTCCCCATAATGATATTGTGGGCGTTTCTCGGGTTTATCGACACGGCCTACGGGCTGTTTATACTGTACGGGCTTGCCACTCTCCCGTTTGCTGTTCTTTTAATGAAGACTTTTTTTGATGAAATACCGAGAGAGCTGGATGAGGCTGCAATTGTGGACGGGTATTCGAACTGGGGCGCTTTTACAAAATTTATACTGCCCCTGGCAAAGGGCGGGATGGCAAGCACGGCCCTTTTCTGTTTCATTCTGAACTGGAGCGATTTTATACTCGCGCTGGTACTCACCGACAAGAACTGGCCCACAATTCCGGTGCACCTGGACAAACTTCAATCCGGCTATATCGGAAGACTTTACGGCCCGAAGGCTGCTTTCGCAATTATCGCTGTCATACCCCCTGTAGTGTTCGGGATTATTATACAAAAGTATCTGGTTAGAGGATTGACATTCGGGGCAATAAAAAAATAGGGGGCAGGAAAATGGCAAGCATCACCCTGGATAAATTGACAAAATCATTCGGCAAACAAACAGCCGTAAAAGAGTTCAGCCTTGAGATCAGGGAAAAGGAGTTTGTGGCGATATTAGGGCCTTCGGGGTGTGGCAAAACAACAACAATGAATATGATCTCGGGTCTTCTTGAACCGGATTCAGGAAAGGTGTACTTCAATGACAAAGTGATGAACGAGGTGCTGCCGGGCAAGAGGGGGGTCGGGTTTGTCTTTCAGAATTATGCTGTATTTACTCACATGAGCGCTTATGACAACATAGCAAGCGGTTTAAAAGTTCACAGAGTGCAAAAGGCTGTTATCGACAAAGAGATCGAAAAAGTTGCGAAATTATTGAAGATCGAACATGTCCTAAAAACCAACGCGGGAAAGTTGTCGATCAACGATATGCAGAAGGTAGCTCTCGCGAGGACAATGGTAACAAAGCCTGAAATATTGCTGCTCGATGAGCCGCTGTCAAACCTGGACGCGGCCCTCAGGAATATAATGAGGGCGGAATTAAAAAGAATACATCTGGAGCTGGGGCAGACAACTGTTTATGTTACTCATGATCAGGTAGAGGCGATGAGTCTCGCCGACAGGATCGCGGTCATGAATTTCGCCGTATTGCAGCAGTTTGCCACACCCGATGAAATATATCGCAATCCGACCAATCTGTTTGTCGCCGATTTTATAGGCAGCCCTACTATGAATTTTTTTAGAGGTACATACAAGAACGGGGAGCTTTTATTAAAGGATTTTAAGGGATACGGGATCAAAGTTTCGAGTAAATATAAAAGTCAAATCGATAAACAGTTGAAAAATGAGGATATTGTGGTCGGTATAAGGCCGGAGCATTTGAAGGTGATCGATTCAGATGATGTTGATAAATCGGGATTAAAAGCGAAGACCGTGGGCTACGAGCCCCTGGGGTCGGAAACCGTTGTTTATCTCGAGCCGGAAGGGGCCCGGGAGAAAATAATAAATTCACTAATGGACAGTGATTTTAAAACAGACCTGCATGTACTAAAGGGTTTGAAGTTCGAGGAAGAAGACCTCTATTTATTTGATGAAAAAACTGAAAAATTGGTGTTAAAATTTTAGATATCAAAAAAATCCATAGTTTCGGATGGTAGAAATGGCCACCATACGATTAGAAAATATCACCAAAAAGTTTAAAGATATCACCGCATTAAAAAACGTGAGTTTTGCCGTGGAAGATGGAGAGTTTTTCTGTCTGCTCGGCCCTCCCGGAGCCGGAAAAACCACGACTCTCCGGACCATTCTGGGCCTCGAGAGACAGGACGAAGGCATCGTGTATATAGACGGCGAAAATGTAAATAAGGTGCATCCAAGCAGGCGTGATATTGCCATGATCTTTCAGAATCTTGCTCTTTATCCGGATAAAAATGTTTTTGACAATATCGCGTCTCCCCTCAGAGCGAGAGAGCTTGAAGAGGAGGATATAAAAACCAGAGTAGTCGATGTGGCAAAAAAACTCAAAATAGACTGGCTTTTGGAAAAGACCCCGGGACAGCTGTCAGGCGGAGAGCGGCAGAGGGTGGCCATAGGCAGGGCTATCGTGCGGCAACCCAGGGCATACCTGATGGATGAGCCGCTTTCAAATCTTGACGCAAAGCTTCGTCTTAAAATGAGGGTGAGCATGAAAGAACTGCAGTCCGAGCTTAAACAGACTTTCGTCTATGTAACCCATGATCAGGTCGAAGCGCTTTCGATGTCCGACCGGATCGGTGTACTGGACGAGGGTGTGCTCCAGCAGATCGGGAATCCCGAAGATATATACCGCAACCCGGGCAACATGTTTGTCGCGAAAATACTGGGCAATCCTTCCATGAATTTTATTAAATGCTCGGTCGGTAAAGAAGCCGGTGCGATAAATGTAAAACACAGTTCGTTTACATTGACTTTAGAAGAGAAAGCGTTGAAAAAAGCTGTACAGGATTCCCGGAATGTCGGGTCTGAAGTTACCCTGGGCATCAGGCCCGAGAATATTACTATATTTGTTGAAAAACAGGGGGATGGCACGGTCCCGGCAGAAATTTATGTTACGGAACCTCTGGGAAACAAGACAATTGTCGATGTTAAAATCGGTGAAGAAATAATAAAAGTGATCACCCAGGCCGCTTTTCCCGGCAAACCGGGGCAAAATATCTGGCTGCGTATGAAAGAATCAAAATTCCATCTTTTTGACACCGAATCCGGGAATTACCTGTTTCACGCCTCCGAAGATTCACCGCTCCGGGTTAATTAGTTTCCGGCGGAGGGTCATATCATGTGAAGCTCGAGCTCTTTTTTCGCAAGCAGAAACCCGCGTTTGACAAGATCGACGGACCCTTCAAAATTGCGGTCTTCGTGCTCGATGCTCAGGACAAAGTCATAATTGACATCGTACAGTGTTGTTATAAGCCTGCTCCAGTCTACGCGTCCCATACCGGGCAGGCGTGGGATCTGCCAGCGGAACCCGCAGTCCACGATACCGTCCTCATATAGCATATCTTCATCGATGTCCATGTCCTTTGCATGCACGTGGAATATCCGGTCTTTGAATTCACGGATAAACCTGATGTAGTCTATGTGCTGCCAGATAAAATGTGACGGATCAAAATTAAAGCCCAGGTTGTCATGGGGTAGTACCTCGAACATCCTGCGCATCAGGGCCGGGGAGTATGGTAGATTTGAACCGCCCGGCCAGGTATCGGCCCAGATCATCGGGCAGTGCTCGATGGCGATCTTTACATTGTTGTCGGCCGCAAACTTTAAAAGATCAGGCCATATCTGTTTGACGAGGTCAAAGTTGTGATCGATGTCCTTCTGCCACACGCGCCCGGAAATCTCCGTGTCCCATGTGCGGCCTATGAAAGTACCCACGACCCCCACGCCCAGTTTCCCTGCCCCTTCGATGACCTTTTTGAGGTGTCCGGTCACATGCTCCCTGTGTGAAAGATCCGGATGAAGAATGTTGGGGTAATACCCTAAAGAGGATATTTCCAGGTTTTTTTCCTTGAGATACCCGTTTATTTCCGAAGCTTTGCCTTCGGTAAGGGAATCCATGTCGATGTGCACCACACCGCCGTATTTTCTGTCCTTTCCTTCACCGGCAGGCCAGCAGGCTATCTCCAGCATCTGGAACCCGCTGTCCGAAGCCCAGGATGCTGCCTCTTCAAGTGAAAGCCCCGGAAAGGCCGCAGTCATTAAACCGATCTTCATTTTTATTTCCTCCTTAATTAGTTAAAAATTTAAAAAGTCACAATTTGTTGTGCCGGGTAATGACGGGCAAATCCTAAAAAATCGGGTTACCCGGCATCGGCGTTTCTCCGGTCGTCGTCATAAGCAATTATTTAAAAAATGGTGCTGTCCCTGTCAGTACTTCACTTCTACCCACTCGTTTTTTTTGCTGCTCTCCAGAATTGCCTCGCATATAAGCTGCTCTTCATGTCCGTCCTGAAAAGTCGGGAAATCGGGCTCTACACCGCTTTTATGCTTCTCTTCCCTTATATACTCATAGATGGTCCTTTCACAATGAGTGTGGCTGTCAGGAAAACCTTCCTGGTGTCCTCCAGGGTATCTGGCTGAAGGTCTGGAAACAGGATCCATTAACGCCGGGTCTTTGATAAAGATCTCGTTGAACTTGTCCCTGTGACCGATCCACATCTGGCCTGGCATTTCAGAGTCCCAGCTTATTCCGGTGCTGGAGCCGTATATTTCATAAAAAAGCCTGCATTTTCTTCCCGGGCTGACCTGGGAAACCGTCATCACACCCAGAGTTTCGGTGCCCTCGAATTTAAGCATGATCGCGCCGCAGTCATCCGTGTCAATCGGGATCTCTTCATAATCCGTGGACTTTTGCTCTTTTCCGGTAAATGTTTCAACAGAACCTTTCGGTCTCTTCCGGACCGGAATAACCGTGCGCAGCTGGGCAAATACCGCCTGAACTTTCAGACCGGTCACGTATTGTATCGTATCAAGCCAGTGTGTCCCTATGTCCCCGACTGCCCTGACCTCACCGCCTTCTTTTGCCTCGACCCTCCAGTTGTAGTCCGTGTCGTACAGCAGCCAGTCCTGGTGGAAACCTCCTTGCACGAGGTAAAGCGACCCCAGTTTGCCCTGTTTTATCATTGCCCTGGATTCCTGAACAAGAGGGTAAAAACGATGGTTGAAGGTAACAGCGTTTACGAGACCTTTTTCCCGGGCCAGATCGACAAGGACCCTGGACTCGCCGGAACTCGTGACAAGAGGTTTGTCGCAAACTACGTGCTTACCGGCCTCGAGGGCGGCCTTTGCCTGTGGGAAGTGCAGGTAATTTGGGCTTGTGATCTGAACAACGTCAATATCGCTGTTTATAAGGTCCAGATAATTACCGTATGCCTTCGGGACGGAAAGAGCTTTCGCTTTGGGTACGGCCGTCTCTTCGCTCGAGGTTGCGATCGCCACGATATCCACAAACCCGAGCCGCCGTATTGACTCTATGTGCGCCGGTCCTATGAACCCGACCCCGATCACACCGACTCTTATTTTTTCTTTCAAAATATCCTCCTTATAGTAAAAATTTAAAAATAACCGTTAACAGGTGCGCTGAAATAGATCCCGGCGTTATATGTTTACAG
>DRHN01000487.1 GCA_011049595.1 Spirochaetota bacterium
AATACCACAATCACGGTATCAAAACAAATAATATAATTCTCCGTTACCGTCCGGTATTGTTGGATTGACTTTTAATAAGAAAAAGGTATTATTTTGGCATACACGAACGCGGGATAATTAATGAAATCACCGAAACAGCTGACACTTGAAAAAAAGATCGTGAAAATGCTTTCAGGCAAAGCATTGACAGCCGCAGAAATCATGATAAACGATGAGGAGATCCAGTATTTACAGGATTACGCAAATACGGTATCCATAAAACGTTTACAGTACAACGATCACGGACCGGTACACATGCGCAAGGTAGTGTTTAATTCGCTGATGCTGACAGCACTGCTAAATCAGGCGGGCATAAAGTTCAACATTGAAAAAGAGGAAATCGGTACATTTGAAGATACCAAAATTGCCGTGTTGATCGCTTCATTTCTACACGATATTGGCATGACGATCGGTAGAGAAAATCATGAACAAATGGGTGCAATGCTTGCAATTAGAATAATTGAAAGACTTCTAAATAATTTATACCGGGAAAACAAAAAGAAAAAAGTAATTTTACGTTCGATCATTACCGAAGGCATCATCGGGCATATGGGTACCCAGAAGATCCATTCTTTAGAGGCTGGAACCATTTTGGTTGCCGATGGGTGTGACATGGAGCAGGGCAGGGCGCGAATACCGATGATGATCGGGACCGAATCAAAAGCAGGTGACATTCACAAATATTCGTCCTCGGCAGTAAAAAGTGTTAAGATCGATAAAGGTGGGAAAAGACCTGTCAGGATAACCGTAAATATGACTGAATCTGTAGGTTTTTTTCAGGTGGAGGAGGTGCTTTTATCAAAAATAAATTCAAGCCCGATAAAGTCTTATATCGAATTATACGCTGGAGTTATAGGAGAAAAAATAAAATGCTACTTATAAGATTGACCGGATTGATGTTTACCATATTCACCCTTACAGCTGTCTTTTCCAATGCCCAGGAAAGCACATATTACGCTTTAAACGGCAATCACCTGGTCGGGGGAAAAATAGACCTGAAGCAGGCAACGCCCCTTAAGATAGAATTATCGTCCTACCCGACCTGGGTCGCCGGTCACGACGACGGCAGTCACCCAGTCTGGTACGTGCTGCTCAATGATTCGACCGTACAAAAAGTTGTTGTGGAGGAGAATGGTAAAGTAAGTGTTTTAAAAACAAACTTCAGTGTACCTCCCGATACCATTCTCTCGATCGATACAGGTTCAAACCCCTGGCAGCTTTTTACCCCGGGACTCTACAAAAACAACTTTCTAACGCACCCGGTCAGGATAATTGCGAACAACAAGATCGCGGTGATAGATGCTTCCGGCGTGTTCAGCATCCAGGATCCGGACAGGGTTTACCGGTTAAACATTGATCCCCTAAAAGACAGCAGGATACTGCAGAACGAGAACGGTCAAATATTGGTGCTCACGGGAAACAGTTCAAAGTATAAGCACGGAATCCTGGGAGATAAAGTAGAAGCAGGCGGATTCGCTATTATCGATACAGATAACAAACCCGTTGTCCGTAGCCAATTTGCTCTCAAAGGCAGCAACGTCTTCGAGACTTTGATGCCAGTCTGGACAGATATCAATATTGATAATAAAAGAGAAATTATACTTACAAAAAGTAATTCGCGCTCAGGGGCGCAGCTTCAAATATACACCGAGGATGGAAAATTGATCTCATCCAGCGATCCGATCGGCAGAGGTTTCCGCTGGATGCATTTGATCGCTGTCGCTGAATTCGGCCCCGGCGGGGAGATCGAGATTGCAGCTGTCCGTACCCCACACATAGGGGGTATCCTGGAGTATTATCGGCTGAAGGATGGGAAGCTAAGCGTGGTGCACAAAAGGGCTGGATATTCTACCCACAGGATCGGGTCAAGGAACCTTGATACTGCAGTAGCCGGCGATTTCAACGATGACGGACAAGTAGAGATACTTGTCCCCTCACAGGATTTTAAACGGCTTGATTCTATCAAAAGGACCTCAGGGGGATCGAAAATAGTTTACTCAATAAAACTCGACCATCAATTGAGCAGCAACGTGGCAGCGTACAGCTCCAGGGGTAAAATTAAATTAGCTTTCGGTACATACAATAATGAACTCATAATAATCCAGCAGTGACGATTTTTAGGGATTTTAACTGTGCCCCTAAAGCCGGACCCTGACAAAAACATGAAAGTTATATCGTTTTTTATCTTCCTCACACTACTGTTATTCCTGAACGCGTATTCGGATGTGAGTCGAAATTTTCAGGTATTTTCATCAAGAATTTCCTTTAATGACCTTTGATACTTTTCAGGAAATGAAAGAAGACTACACGAAAATACTCGAAAGTATTAATATTGAGCACCAATAATAATTTAAGTGCCGCTGCCGGGGAGTATGAGCATCAGCCAAATTGGATTGTTAAATGAAAGTAATTTGCACTCCGCGCTAAAACATGTGTACTCCGGTACAAATGCCGTACATGAATCGAACGTTGACGGGTATGTCGTCGATGTTATTCAAAACGACTCGATCATCGAGATACAAACCGGCAGTTTTACAAAAATCAGACCCAAAATCGCTGAATTGCTGTCTAGATACCATGTTAAACTTGTGTATCCTATCGCGTCTGAAAAAACTATTGTCGTGTATGATTCAAAAAAAGAAAATGTCCTTTATAAAAGAAGGTCCCCAAAAAAAGGCGAACTCATCGATATCGCGGATGAAATAATTCACATCCCAGGTCTTATCACTCACCCTAATTTCAGCCTTGAAGTGGTTCTCACGAAAGAAGAGGAAATCAGGTCGGCAGACGGCAGAGGGAGCTGGCGGCGCAAAGGCATAAGCATTCTCGACAGAAAACTGCTTGATATCATCAGCAGAGTAAACTTTGATCATGCCCGGGATTATTTAATGCTGCTCCCCGACAGCACGCCTTCAGCGTTTACCAACCGACAGCTGGCTCAGCTTATGAGAAAACCTGTAAGGAAAATCCAGAAACTCACATACAGTTTTAAAAAAATGGGGTTGCTTGAAGTTATCGGCAGACAGGGGAATGCTCAGGTATTCAGAATCACCTGACAAGAGACCATTGTTTCCGTAAATACTTGACCGTTCCATAGAATTTGCCCAAATATCCCAGGGGTATATCTGGTATCTGCTTCCTGTTTCAATGACCCATGGCCCGTAGACCCCGCCAAAGTTCGTTGACGGGTTCCGCCGCCGGAGGTGTCTCCACAGGCGTAACTTTCCTCCAAAACATGCTGCACCCGCGTGTTTAGCAAGTAGTGTCCTCTGTTTATTGTCGGGCTTTAGTCCGTAACGATATGCTTGCCGGGTTAACATTTTTCAATCTCTTTGAGGGCTTTTTTTGCTCTGTCTTTTGCCGAGCGCCTACCATAAAGCCCTGCAAAAAAACTGGTCAATACATCTATCATATCCTGAACTAAATCGTCCTTCATTTCACTTTCATCAACCACTATTATTCTCCTGCCGCAAGCGCTCAATAGCGCTTCCATATATTCAAATCCAAATCTCACCAGTCTGTCTTTGTGTTCAACTGCTATCGTTCTTACATCGGGATCTCTTAAAATTGACAGCAGCTTGGTCCTCTTACCATTTAAGCCACTGCCTATTTCTTTTATTGCCCCTTTAACCTGGAGCCCCTGAGAAGTTGTATATTCAACTAACCTCGATAATTGCCTGTCTAAGTCTTGCTTTTGGTCTGAAGATGAAACTCGAGCGTAAAGAACTACCGAAGATGTCCCTTTTTCATAACCTGCCTCCGGCTCTTTAACAATAATCGTTCCTGTTGCTAATTGTTCGGCCGGCAGAGGCAACCTGCCTGTTTTCCATAGCCTCCAGGCTGTTTGATATGAAATTCCTTGCTTTTTTGCCCATGTAGATAATTTCATCTCTCCCCGCTATAGTGATAAGGTACCACATTGGTATATATTTGTCAATATAATTATTGAGTGTTTCCAACCCCCTGCATGCATCCTTCCCTAAAAGTATCCAGCCGCTTCGCCGTCTCGATATCGCCGAACAGTTCTCTTACATACCTTTATAGAATACCCTCTTCCTCAAAATACCCTCGCAGTGTTTCAACTTCACCGGCGCCTAAAGGTAAAAGGGGGTTTCTTGGTTCCCCCCCAAAATAACCAAGAAGGTTCATCGCCGCCTTAACACCGGCAACGCCGTAATTTCCCGAAGCCTTTCTGCTCAAAGCGCAGACTCGATCGTTCAATTTAGGTCCACTCACATTATCACCGGACCGGCACAAATCGTACAGGTCACAGCAGATATCCGGTAAATAGTTGGCGACCGCTAGAATACCGCCGGACGCACCTGACTTAAGTGATTCATAAAACTTGTCAATATATCCGGAAAGAATATTGAAATCTGCTCCTTCAGGTACAGCTTTCAGATACGGCAAAACATCCTCATTGGAAGTGTTCTTCATACCTGCAATATTCAGGTGCCCTGACAGAGAAGAAACCATATTAACGGAAACTGTCACACCCGAGCTGAAAACAGGGGCATGGTAAATTATAACCGGGATGCCCGACCGGTCCGCTACCGCGTTGTAATACCTTATAAGCGCTTCATCGGTCATCGCCCTGGTAAAATAATGAGGGGTCAATAC
>DRHN01000488.1 GCA_011049595.1 Spirochaetota bacterium
CTGTTCTGTGTTCCCTGTAGTAGCTGAGCATCTCATAGTCTGTAGGATTCCTGGGGGTGAGGATATCCAGGTTTTTATTAATAAAGGCGTTCCTATTCAACTCCGCCAGGAATTCAGGCATGTAGCCCATGTGCATTTTTCTTTGGAGAATTTGTGAGATCTCACCCCTTGCCTCATTCAATGTTTTCAACCCAAAATATTCCTTATTTTCCTCGTAATATTTTCGTATTTCCGATTCAGCCGGCTTCATGTTTTCTTCCATTGAGAGGTGAGTATCCTGAATATACACGTTCTCGGAAACATATTTTATCAAATCCTGGGTATTCTCCTCCTGCCCGATCTTATTCTCCTTCACATATTCCAGGAGCATTTGCTCGAGCACCATGGCTTTAACTATACCTTTGTAATCCTTCGCTTTAAGGTTGATGTGCTGTAAACCGCAATTTTCATGTTCAAGACAGGCCTGGTTTTCGACTGATCCCGCATTATCATTACACTGGCCGGAGTGTTCGTGCTCACCGCTGCAGCAGTCAGCCATAGCTTCTCCGGTTTGCTCGAATGCTGCATCCATGGATGATGCTGACGTACCATGATCCATTGAACAGGATTGCCCTGAGCCCCCGTGGTGGCTCATTACGGGTGTGTGGCACTTTGGGCTGAGTTTATTGATATAGGAGGTCAGCTGGTCTGAAGTGATAACACCATTTGTAAATTGGGCGACAACAACTTCTTCTGATTGAAGAGTGGGTGAATTAATACAGCTCGTGATGATAAAAACTAATACTGGCCCCAGAAGGAAAAACAGCACAAGACTTATCTTTTTGATATTAATATATTTCATATGATCCTCTCCCCGGTTGGTATTAAAGCCTTTCAGCGTTGATATTTTTAAAGAAAGAGAGTCGACACGTTATAACGGATAAATATTTATTTATCCTATATCAAAACAGCAGGTTGTTATCAGAATTGATTGTATGCAAGCATACAAATACTATACCCCAGCACAGTATTATTATAATAATATAGTAAAAAGATTAATAGTCAAGTGTTTTTTTTGGGAGGGAGTAAAAAGCTACGGCTTGTGTTGCTTTAGATGGGGTAGAAAAAGTGATCTTAAGAAGGAATCTGAAAAGCGTATTCACTTGTGCCACGACCGCTGCATTGAGGATGTGTTAATCCGCAGAAAGGGTTTCGGGGTATGCTTTTTGTTTTAGGCCCATTCTTTTCGAAATGAGCCCCCGCGTATATATGAGAATCCGGTAGGAAAGCAGAATTATGACCAGAGAAGAGTAAATGACAGGCTCGGGCCTGATAAATTTTAATTTGAATAAATAATGCGCACACCCGCCCAGGCTGCTTATATACACAAGCCAGGAAAGTACTCTCCAGTTACGCTCTCGGGCCTTTGGCGGCGGGCCACTGGGCAGAACCCTTACCGACCTGGTACCTGCAATTATAATAAGAATGAGGCTTCCTGCCCCGATCAGGATAAAGGGCGAGGCCGATATGTCATCAAATATCAAACGGAAATTAAAAAGATAGTCCAGTCCGATATAAACGAGCATGTGAATAAAGCCGTAAAAAAGGGCGAAGAGACCAAAGGTTTTCCGGAATGGGCTTAGATTTTTCCACCTTGTGGTGTGGTACAGAGGGCTGACGCATAGCGACAAAATAAGAAAACGCATTGTCCAATCACCGGTCGCCCGGACCAGATTTTCAACCGGGTTGGCACCCATGTTTCCCGTAAGAGCCCTGAATACAAGCAGCGCCAGCGGCAGAAAACTTAATGCTATTACTGCTCTTCTGATTAGAGAAACTGATGTGTTATTTGTAATGTGTCTTTTCAAAACGTTTACAAAGTCACTTAATAATATTTCCTCAGGTCCATACCCGAGTACATGTGCGCTACATGTTCTCCGTAACCGTTGAACAGCGCTGTCGAGAAACGCCCCAGCTTTCCGATTTTCTGCTCTGTCTTCTGGCTCCATCGTGGATGGTTGACATCCGGGTTAACGTTGGCGTAAAAGCCATATTCACGGGAAGCTGCTGATGACCAGCTTGTTGGAGGCTGTTCGGACACAAAGCTAATCCTGACTATCGATTTGATGCTTTTGAACCCGTACTTCCACGGTACCACCAGGCGGATGGGGGCTCCGCTCTGCCCCGGAAGGATCTCTCCAAACATCCCAACAGCCAGTAAAGTCAGGGGGTTCATGGCCTCGTCCATACGGAGCCCTTCAACGAAAGGCCATTTGAGCGCGCCGGTCCTCTGACCCGGCATCTGCTCCGGGTCGTTCAGGGTTGTAAAATGAACGTACTTTGCCTGCGAGGTCGGCTCAGCATCCTTAATTAATACAGCAAGCGGTATTCCTACCCATGGAATAACCATTGACCACGCTTCAACACATCTCAAGCGGTAGATGCGCTCTTCGAGCTGGTAACGCTGGATAAGCCTGTCCACATCCACAACAGATGGCCGGTTCACCAGCCCGTCTATAGTAACGGTCCAGGGCCTGGTTTTTAATAATCCGGCGTTTCGTGCAGGGTCTCTCTTGTCCAGTCCCAACTCATAGAAATTGTTGTAGGATGTTACGTCCTTGTATTTGTTAGGGGCCTCGTCCGTGCTGAAGGGGCTCTTTTTTATACCGCGGAGCTTCACCTTACCATCGTCAGCACTGATTCGATTGGCGAACGGGAATGCCAGCAGGGAAACAGCCCCGGCCACGGCAACCTTTCCGGCGGTTTTTATGAAACGCCTCCGGTTCATATAAAGCTCTTTGTTGGTAATATCATACCATTTTATGTCCGATCCGAAATCCTTATTCTTTATATGCATAATTGAATGCTCCGATTAATTATTGTAGGGTTTTTAAAGTTTGTCCGGAATAAAATCACCAAGCATGCCGGGCAGCTCAAAAACCTCTTACTATTTCCATTAATATTGGTCGTGCTAAAAGGCAATGATTTATCTTGACGTTTGTTTAAAATTTCAGCCAAATTATTATTATATAAAAGTTAAAAGAAATTTTCTTATGCTTTTCAAAAAAAACCACAAAATATGGTTCCGATTCTCTCTCCGGGTAAAACTGATCATTGTATTTACTGCAGTTTATGCCACGTTTATGTCGATCTTCATCTATTTGGACCTGGCAGGGGTTCACCGGCTAATCGAGGCAGAAATGAAAAGAACCTCCATTAGTTTCGCGAAAACGCTCGCTTTTGCTTCTTCAAGCGCTGTTGTCTCACAGAACATAACTGCGCTCCAGAGATACGTTGTCAAGGCTGTTGAAGAGCCCTATGTGATTGATGTAATTATCCAGGACACTGAAAATAAAGTGCTCGCCAGCACAAATGAAAATCTTAAAGGTATGATCCTCGTCGATGATATAACCGATGAAGTAAGTTCGACCGGTAAATTGCTCCTAATGGAAATTGGCACCCCCCCCAAAGACCTCCTGCACCAGTCAGGCCACGCATTTAGTGTAGCGGTACCGATAATTGAAAATGGGAAACAGATAGGGATTATCCGGCTTGAAACTTATAGCCGGGAATTAAATCTCAAAATTATGGAACTTGGAAACAGGTGGGTACTTTTCACAATAATTTCCATTTTTATCGGAGGGATAGTAGCGGCAATAGTTGCCTGGAGCGTGACAAAAGAGCTGACAAAATTAGTTGCTGGTTCAAAAAAAATAGCCAGCGGCGATCTGTCACACCAGGTTAATATAAAAACTTCGGATGAGCTGAAGGATCTGGGGGACGCATTCAATCAGATGGCTGTAAAGCTCAAGGAATCTCATACGAACCTCGAAAACCAGGTCCAGGAAAGAACAGCAGAGCTGTTCAACAGTAAAAGAAAACTCGAAGGGTTGTTCAACGGTATTTCCGATCTTATATCAGTGCAGGATCTAAACTATAATATTACCATGACAAATAAAGCAGCATATCAGATGCTCAACTTATCTTCAAAAAAAGTTGTCGGAGAAAAATGCTATAAAACATATTTTCAGAGGTCTGAAGTGTGCGATGGTTGCCCGGTAAAAACAACCGTAAAAACAAAAGAGCCGGCATTTTCTGAGGTAAAGCACGGGGGTGAAATATTTCACTTATACACCTACCCGATTATCGACAGCCATGGGGAACTGGAATCAGTCATTGAATTCGGGAAGATTGTTACAAAGGAAAAAGTGCTTGAAAAACAGCTCATCCAGTCGGCCAAACTGGCTTCGCTGGGTGAGCTGGTGTCCTGTGTCGCGCATGAGATAAGAAACCCGCTTGCCGGTATTAAAACAGGCGCCCAGTTTATCTCAAAGCGGCTAAATAAAAAAGATGAAACCAGTGAAGTGCTGAATATGATAAAGGGAGAAATCAACCGCCTCGAGGAGGTTGTCAACAGTTTTCTCAATTTCGCGAGTCCTTCCAGGTCGGTCCATAAGGAAATGAAAATAATCGATGTTATTGAAAAAGCAATTTCCATTACGGATGACCAGATAAAAAACCAAAACATAGACCTCCTGAGGGATTACAATAAAGACGTGCCTGCCATTTCTATTGATGGAAAGCAGATGGAGCAGGTATTTCTAAACATAATCATAAACGCTATTC
>DRHN01000489.1 GCA_011049595.1 Spirochaetota bacterium
CAATTTTTTGATGATGATTCCTTTGCAGTCATCCATGAAATCTTTCCAAGAAGATCATTATTAAAAAGGAAAACCTCCGGTAAAAAGATAGAATTTCAATTAATTGCAGCCAATATTGACACGGCTATGATCATTCAGTCACTTGGAAACATAGCGGTAGAAACGGGCATTTCCGAAACATTTAACGAGATAACAGAGTTATCAGACCATTGCCGTTATAATGACTGTACTCATACCATCGAGAAAGGGTGCGCAGTTCTGCCTGCGGGGATGTTTTCGTATCCCCAGGTCCCTGTTATTTCCACATCAAGCATGAACTCCAGTTTCATTTTAAGGTCTCTGGCTTCAGGTACAACCATTCTGTCAAGGTCACTTCCGAATATTTTTTCCATTTCTTCCCTGCCGGAGATAAACCTGGAGCTGCCTCCCCCCTTGGCTGCCAGCTCACTCATTAATTCCAGGTTAAAATCTACTCCCACCCCGATGGTAGAAACATTTATACCCATTTCTTTAAAGTTTTGTGCCATCTGCAGTACTCCCGGTAATTCCTCATCGGGCCTTTTGTTGCTGTAGTATATTTCTTCGCCGGACGGCCCTATCACATGCAGGTCAAGGTCGTTCCTATTGTTCCAGATAAGGGATATACGTATATCGCCTGATTTGGCCCTTTCCCGCTTGAGCCTCGCCGATATTTCCGTTCCGTCAGACAGTAAGAGAACGCGGTTGGTATACTCATTACGGAAGTTGGCCTGCACCTGCTGGTAGCCCAACATGAGCCCCGCCTTGAGGTTGTCTTCTCCCTCGGGGGTTATCGCTTGCACGGCATTTTTAAACTTTAAGCGCTCCTGCATGGATTTCATCTGAGTTGCTGGAAAGATGACTTTCGCTTCTTCGTCAAAGACCACCAATGAAACAAAATCCCTGTCCCTCACCCTCTCGATGAAAATATCAAATGCCTCTTTTACCCAGTCCAGTTTGTCCTGGTCACCCATGGATTCACTTTTATCTATTACAAAAGCCAGGCTCATGGGAGGAAGATCTTCAAAATTGACCTCTCGTCCCTGAATCCCTATTTGAATAACCTCCTCCTGGCCATAGGTCGATATCTGCCTGTGACCTGAATAAAGTGTCACACCGACCTCAGTCTCCGGCTTGGGATATTGATAATTGACATAAGCAATATAGGAATCTATGTAGACTTCATGCGGAGGTATTATAATACCCCTTCCCGAGAGGTTTCTCCTTCTTTCAGGAGAAACAGATTCAGCTTCTTTTTCTGGTTCCACAAGGTATTCTCCCCTGGGTTCTTCCACTTCCTTTCCTGACTTTGCCCAAGGCATAATCGGAACAGAAATAGTTAAAAGTATAAAAGTGATGGTAATCAATCGTTTCATAACATTCCTCCTTTAATCTGTTAATAGTTGCGCAGATTAAAGCTGTATGACTGAGTTCATTAGAAATCTTTAATGATATTTTTTTCATCTTACCTCTTTATCACGCGTAATGGAAAGTCTCTGTTTTAAAGCAGCGCTTCCATTTCACTGTTTTTTGGAACAATAACCTGAGCAGCTGATTCAATCTCTTCTGTTTTAACGTTTATTATCCTTCCGAATATCAGCACGGACCCCGGCATTTCAATGACCGAACCGGTCACTATATAATTAGCTGACAGGATCTCTCCTATGCTTATAGCATTGGAGGTGTCCATGAGATCAGTGAAGCTGAGTTTTTGCTCCTCAAGCGCCGCATCCATCGCTTGTTTATCCAGCAGCTTCATATTATCGAGCTTTGAAAACTCCAGGATGGCCGTCTCGTTAAGAAAGCTCAGCAGTTCGGATGATTTTTCTTCTCCGGCTGTAAAACCTGAAACTGCAATGACCCCTTGCTTTTTTACTTCTAACCCAAGAGTCATTTCACGGAACAGATTCTCAATATGATCCTCCAGCGGCCGTTCTTCCACAGGTGGTGTAATTTCCTCAGCCATCGCGTACTCGGCCAGCTCCTGCTCATCCATCTTGAGCTCCTTTCCAAAAATTTTTATGTAGTTGTCCAGGATCTCTATCTGCTCATCAAAACCTTCATTGTCCAGCCGTTTCCTGGCATTTAAAACTTCTTTTTTCATAGCAACCGTCATGTCAATTGCCTTTTTGATGTTCGGGTGGATAGACTGTTCAAGCTCCTGTATTGCAGGGCTCGTGATCTTTTCATAAGCAATATCCTGTTCATCTTTTCTTTCTTCCCATAGTGCGTTTGTCATCTGGTTTATCTCATCCATCACAATCTGGCTTGAATAATACACCTCACCGATCCCCTTTAATGCCTGGGCAAAATGAAGCATAGTACCGGACTGAAGCACCATCCCGTCAGAAAACCCTGCTACAGGAGTTTGAGTGTCTACAAAGTTTACACTCAAATAATACGGTCCCAGACTTTTCTTTTTACCCCGCAAATCGCTGTAGTTAAGTGAAAATCTCGCGAACTCTACCTCTCCGGTAATTTCGGAGGCTGGTATTCGTACCTGCACCAAAATGGTCTCATAGTCACGGTGGTGAAGGGTAGACAGGTAGTAATGTATAGTGTTTCCCTTTATGCGTCCGTCATATCCCCAGGTCCCTGTTATTTCCACATCCTGGAGAAACTCCAGTTTCATGTACAGGTCATTGGCAACAGGAACGACCATTCTGTCGAGCTCGCTGCCAAAGGTTTTTTCCATCTCCTCCCTGTCAGAGATAAACCGGGAGCTGCCCCCTCCATTTTCAGCCAGGTCCCTCATCAACCGCAGGTCAAACCCTGTCCCAACACCTATGGTTGAGACGTTGATACCCCTGTTCCTTTGCCTTTGGGCCATATCAAGTATACCTGTTGACGTTCCCATACCGTCAGTCAAAAACAGGACCCTGTTTACGTATTTCCCGTTGTAATTTGATGACACTTCTTTATATCCCAGTGTCAGCCCCGAGACCAGATTTGTGCCGCCGCCTATCGTTATTCTCCGCACAGCTTTTTTAAATTTTTCCCTGTTTGCCGCGGTGTTCATTTGTGTGGATGGAAGGACAACCTGAGCGCTGTCATCAAATACGACAAGCGCTACGAAATCCTGTTCCCGCACCTTCTCGATAAAGATATAAAACGACTCCTTTACCCATTCCATCTTCCACCCGGACATTGAGCCGCTGCGGTCAATAACAAAAGCTAAATTCATCGGCGGAAGTTCTTCAAAGCCGAGTTCCCTCCCCTGAATTCCTATCTGTATTATTTCCTCCTGCCCTCCGGATGATACCTGACGGTGTCCTGAGTAGAGGGTTATCCCAACCTCGTTCTCAAGCCTTGGGTAATGATAGTTGATATGAGCTATGTAGGAATCTATGTAGACTTCCTGTGGAGGCACAATAATTCCTTGTCCCGCAAGGTATTTTCCCCTGGCCGAGGAGGAGGCACCCTCTTTTGATGCCGCTGCCCAAACCATAACCGGGACAGAAATAGTGAAAAGAATAACAGTGATGGTAATTAATCGTTTCATGACATTTCTCCTTTGAATTAATATTTTCACCAGATTAAGGTGCTATCCGGTACACTTTTAATTGCAGATAGTGTGCCAACACCGGGCATCTCCTCAATTTATAAAATATAAGGAGTTAGATTGGTTAAAAGGGGATTTGACTGGCAGGACCCCTGTAAACTTTATTTTCGCAAGTTCTACGGGAATGTAGTAAATTCGATAAGCAGCAAAGAATTGGCCGCCGGTACCGGAGTTTATAAGCGTACAAAAGTTTAGAGGGATTTCAGGTGAGAAATATTTTAAAGTGCATATGATTAATTTCTTTAATCGCTTTCAAGAGCATTGTAATATGCTTCATAACAACTATGGCCGCCATTTGTGTCCTTACAAAAGAGAGTTCTGGTTTTCAGGGCTACGTTCATCGTATTCGAGTTCTATTGACCAGCTGCCAAGCGTACCGTTGTTTTCAGCTGTCCAGTCCAAAATAGTCAATTGCCATGTGCCGGTTAGAACAGTTTCCTCAAATATGCCGAAATCAGCCTCGGATTGATATACTTCAGGAACAATTACTCCGGTATATGTTACAATACGTGAGAGGCCGGCTTCATCTGAGTTGTCGACGAATGTATATGTCCCGGTAAAAGAGTTTGTTCCTGCCCTCTGGTCAATCAACGTTACCCTATGACTGTCAACTTTTTCAGCTCTTATCAGTAGATCCGAAGCGACTGCGTAATTCAAATCAGTCAGCGTGATTTCGAAAACATCTAAAACCCATCCCTCATCGGGAACGTCTATGGTAAAAGTATTGACTCCGTCAATAATGTCGCCGCCTGTGCCGGTATAAGTCTCGGTGACGATGGTAGATCCGCAGGATACCAGCACAATCGATACAACAACGATGATAAAAATGTAGATTTTTTTGGTCATTTATGCCCCCTTGTTAAATGAATTTATACACATTGCACAGCCTGAGACAAACAAGCCGAATGCTAATATCAATGCAGTCAAATAGAAAACGAACTTTTCACCCCAAACTCAAACCTGTCACCGATTTCGTTGTCAGTCGGTTGTATATTGATTTTTTCAGGCTATAATTTATTCGATATTTAATGGAGACCCTGAGCAACTTTTTTCACGCTTATGGAGGTTACTGCACATTCCATGCCAACTTAAGAGGAACAACCTTCTTTTAACTTATTATATTGTTAGCATTAAGAGCATGGCTTTTAGAAAAAGGAAAAAATCGGTTACCATGTTGAAATATTAACACACATTGTGTTTTTGCGGCCACAATAAAGTTATCCTACTGATGAAGATACCCTGCACTGTAACTTTCGGGAAGAATTGAAAACGCTGGTTTAGGCCTGTGGTTGCCGCAAAGTA